>JANOJK010000078.1:0-9285 GCA_031408165.1 Acidobacteriota bacterium
TCGTCGATTCAACCGTCGTAGTCACGGACGGGCCGGGTTCCGCCACCGTCAGGCTCGGCACGACGTCCTGCTTCACCGCGAAGATCGTCGGGCCGGCCAGGATGCCGATGTCGAGCTTGTTCGCGACGGGAATCATCCAGATTGCGTCGAGGTGCACCGCGTTCTCGGAATGCTCGAGCCCGGTAAAGTTCGCCGACACCGCCCGCGGTCGGTCGTGGATGAACGGGTCGGGGACGCTGCCGGTCAGCGATCCGTCGGACTTGGACGAGACGCGCGAGTAGGTCACGCCAACGAGGAGATTGTTTCCCCAGACTTTGTACGCGCCGCCGAGATCGAACATGGCCCCGCCTTTGACCTTCGCTGTCGAGCTGAACGTCGCGGTTTCTTCGTAGAGCGTAAACGATCCGCTCTCGTTGAGGTCGTGCGACCCGGCCTGTACGCCGACATTGACGCTCACATATCCCTTGTCGGTCCACTGCATCGTCTGCGCGGCGGCCATTCGCGGTGCCGCGCACACGCAAAGGGCCAGAACTGCGACTTTCGTTATCTTCAAAATCAACGTCTCCTGTTGAGGTTACACGCGCTGCGCGGGCGTTCTTCGGCAAGGCTGCGACATGGTAACACGCGCCCCTCAGTCATAGAGGGTTTCGTGTTACCATGAACCTCCGCATTCGGTGACTTTGAAAGACACTTTTCGAAGACAATTTTCCGGAGTTCCATATTGATGATCCGAAAGGTTCTTCTATGTTCCGCCACAGGTGTGCTGGCCGCGGCCCTCGCCTGCGGCAAGTCCGCACCTCCACCGACATCCCCGTCGGCCTCCTCGCAGTCTGATGCGGGCGCGGCGGCGGACGGCTCAACGCTGAAGGCCACGACGCCGACGATCGTGTCTCCCGCGGGCGGCGCGCAGGTCACCGATCCGCTCGTGCTGACCTCGTCGAAATCGACCGGTAAGTATGGCGACCTCCAGCCCTCCTATCAGTTCCAGGTCCGCAGCGGCAGCACCGTCGTGTACGACTCCGGGGTCGTCGGCGGCGCGGGCAGCGGGGCCAACAACGTGGCGCACACCGTGCCCGGCACGGCCGCCGTGAACCCCGACACCGATTACACCTGGCGTGTGCGTGCCGCGTTCCAGGGCGCCGTCGGCTCCTGGTCCTCCGATGGGTCGTTCAAGTCGCCGGTCGGCGCTTACATCCGCGGCAACGAGGTCCGCGATCCGATGACGATCGGCCGCACCGTCGGACAGGCGGTCGGCGCGCAGTTCACGCCGGATGGGATCGTCCTGCTCACGCACGAGAGCCGCGTCACCTACGTCCTCCCCACGACGCTGACGGCGGGCGAGTTTTCCGTCATGGTCAAGGGCTTCGACGAAGGGTCGCCCGGCGACAAGACCAAGATCATGAGCATGCAGGAAGGCTTCAACGACCTCACGGCCAACGACTACCGGATGACGTTCGAGAAGCGTGGCCGCAGCTACCCCGATCCGGGCGCGACGACCTGGCGCATGATCATGGGTGACGCCGGTGACCACGGCCGCATCATCGACGGTGACCGCATTCCCCTCGAGTTCAGCGACGAGCGCTGGTATTTCTGGAAGATGACCTGGGGCACACGGACGACCGCTGAAGTGCGCGCCGACAGCCCGACCGGCCCGGTCATCTATCAGAGCAGCCGCGGCACCGGCGGGTTCACTTACCGTCCCGTGCCGCACGTCGTGCACCTCGGCGCCTCGGTTGGCCGCGCGGGCCCGGGCGACGCAAGTATCCCGGGAACGGTTTACAAGAACGTCTGGGTTGGACCCGGACCGCGTCCGGCCTTCCCGCAGTAGGCCGTTCGCAGCAAGTCGCAGCCGAAAGGCAGGAGGCCGGCAGTCGATTCTGCCCTTGGCCTTCTGCCTTTTGGCTTGTACAATGAGACAACTTCGTGTCCAGCAACAGTTTCCGGCTACAGTACATCGCGAAGGCCGCCGTCGGGGTCCCGCGGGATCTCGCCAATACCTTCATCAGCGCGAAGATGCACCCGATCCGCCCGACGGTGCTCATTTACAACTGCACCTGGGTCTGCGACGCCAAGTGCACGATGTGCAACAACTGGAAGTGGGGCGACCGCCCGTCGGACATGACGCTCCCCCAGCTCGAACCGGTCCTGGACAGCCCGTTCTGGGGCGCGGTCGAAAACCTCAACATCTCCGGCGGCGAGCCGACGACGCGCCTCGATCTGCCCGAGATGGTGGAGATGTTCCAGAAGCACCTGCCGCGGCTGCGGAAGATCGGCATCAACACGACGGGCCTGACGCCCGCGCGCGCCATCCCGATGCTCACCCGCATCGTGAAGTTCTGCGCGGAGAACGGCCTCCTCATCAGCATCCGCGTCTCGCTCGACGGCATCGGCGACGTCCACAACCCGGTCCGCGCCGTGAAGAACGGCTTCGACAAGGCGTCGAAGACGATCGACGCGATGCAGGCGCTCGCGCAGGAGCACGGCAACTTCCAGTTCGGGATCGCTTCGACAATCTTCGCGAAGAACCTCGAGGACGCCGAGAACATCCTGACCTGGGCGCGCACCAGGGGCCTCGACGTCGTGTTCAACATGCTCCGGTTCACGGACGCGATGCTCCACAACGGCGACCTGAAGGAGACGATCGGCTTCCACGCCCGCGAGGAGGACTTCATGCGGAAGTTCTTCCTCGATCGCGTGAAGGAGGAATCGGTCCTGAGCGGGCAGTCGTTCATGTACTTGCACTACGCGGACATGATCACCAACGGCTACAAACGGACGATGCCGTGCCCGTTCCAGAGCCAGGGCCTCCTGCTCAATCCGAACGGCGACCTCCACTACTGCGAGAACTCGCAGAAGATTGGCAACGTCCTCGACGAGCCGGCCGAGTCGCTCTACTTCAAGGCGGAAAACCTGAAGCACCGGCAGCACATCAAAGACGAGGTCTGCCCCACCTGCCTCAGCCCGTGCCAGGTGAACGTCGGCGCGATGAAGCAGTTCTTCCCTTATGCGAAGTTCCTGAAGCGCGCCTACCAGGTGAAGAAGGACACGACCCGGCACGGTGAGACGCTGCCGGAACCAGTGGGTCGCTAGGCGATGAAAGGCAGAAGGCACAAGGCAGAAGGCAGCGAATTGCGCCGGCGCCCACCTTCGGCCTTCGACCTTCTACCTTGAGCCGGATCTTTCGTCTGGCCGTCGCCCTCGTCCTGACGGCCCTCGCGCTCTACTGGTCCGATCCCCGACGCGTCCTGTCCACCGCCGCCGACGCCGACTGGCGCTGGATCGCCGCGGCCGTGGCGCTCGTGCTGGTCGATCGCGCGCTGATGGCGATGCGCTGGATCGAACTCCTCGTAGCGCTCGCGCCAGGCTCCCGTCCGCCGCTGGCCGCGGTGCTGCGCGTATTCTTCGTGAGCTCCTTCGTGAGCAACTTCATTCCCAGTGTCGGGGCCGATCTCTACCGCGCGTACGCGCTGTCGCGCTACGACGTCCATCTCGCCGAATCGACCGCCTCGGTCCTGATGGACCGGGCGCTCGGCGTCCTGTCCGTGGTGCTGCTGGCCGCGATCGCGCTGCCGTTCGCGACGGTCCAGGGACGGCAGGAACTCGTCGTCATCCTGGCGATCGTGTCCATGGTGTGCGCCGTCGCGGCGGCCGCGGTCTTCAGCCAGCGCGCGGCGGACGGGGTCCGGGCCGCGGCAGCGCTGATCCCGCTCGAGGTACTGCACCGCGTCACCGCGGCGCTGACCCTCGCCGTCCGCAGCTACGCGCAGCACCACGGGGCGATGGTGCGGGTGCTGGCGCTATCGGTGCTCGTACAAGTGTTCCGTGTGCTGCAGGCCTGGTGCCTGGGACACGCGCTCGGTATCGAGCTGCCGCTCTCCACCTACCTCGCGTTCATCCCGCCGATCGTGCTGATCATGCAGATCCCGATTACCCCGAACGGGCTGGGAACAACGCAGCTGGCGTTCGAGCGCTTCCTTGTGCCGCAGGGCGCGCCGGCGCCGCATGTCTTCGCGCTGTCGGTGCTGTTTCTCGCGCTCGGCATCATTGGCACGCTGCCCGGCGGGGTGCTGTATGCGCTCGGCGGCGGACCACGTGGAGCCTCCGGACCGTGAGCGCCGTGGCTGTGTACGCCGGGATCTATCTGCTCGCGCTCGTGCCGGGGTTACCCTTGGGGTTCGCGCTGTTCGGCTCCCGTCAGGCGGCGGGCTGGGTCGCGGGCGGCCTGCTGGGGTACGTGCTGACCGCGCTGGCGATCTGGGCGCCGATCCAGCTGGGTGTTCCGTCGGCGGGCGCCTTTGCGATCGGGTGGGCAGCCTCCGCCGCGCTCGCGTGGCTCGTCGCACGAGGGCTCCGGGGCCCCCTGGTGACGCTCCCGCCGTGGACCAGGCGCGACACGCTGGCCCTGGCGATGATCTGGCTGCTGGCGCTGGCGATCGCGGTTCCCCCACTCGCCCGGGTGGGCGCGAGCGACGCGTCCGGTGCCCGACATTACCGCGCGTATTTCACGGCGGACTTCGTGTGGCACACGGCGCTGACCTCCGAGTTGGCCAAGTTCACGCCGACGCCACGCAACCCGTATCTCGCCAGCGAACCGATCCACTACTACTGGACTTACTTCCTGCTTCCGGCGGGGGTCACGGGCACGGCGCCGCGCGCCTTCGCGGACGTGGAGACGGGCTTGAAGGTGAACGCGGTCGGCGCGGCCCTGCTGTTCGTGTCCGCCATTTTCATCGCCGCGTGGACCGCCCTGCCGCGCGCCTGGCCGGTGGCCGCGGGCGTCGCCCTGTGCATCGTCGCGTCGAGTGCCGAGGGGATGTTCGCGGTCTGGCGGTTCTGGCAGCAGGCGGTGCCGCTGGCCGAGGTGCGCAACCTGAATATCGATGCCATCAGCAACTGGTGGCCCCCGCACGGACTGCGCATCGATGGATTGCCGCGGTGCTTCTGGTGGGTGCCGCAGCACTCGATGGCGTACGCCCTGGGACTGGTCGCGCTGGGCGTCGTGAACAGGGCCGGCAGTGGAGCACCAACCGGGGCGATCGGGCTCGCGGGCGCGGCCCTCGCTGGATCGGTGATGATGAACCCATTCGTCGGGGGCATCTTCTCCATCGTGTGGGGAAGCGCGGTTGCCCTGGACGCCGCACGCGCCGGCGACTTCGCAAGGGGCGTCCTGCGCCACTCGGTGGCCGCCATCCCCGTGGCGCTGGCGCTGGCGTGGTGTATCGGGAACCAGATGGTAGAAGGCGCCGCTCTGCAGCTCGGCTGGCTCGGGGACGCGCGTCACACCACGCCGGCGAACCTGCTGCTTTCTCTCGGGCCGGCTCTGGCGGCAGCGGCCTGGGGCCTGACGCTCCGGCCGGCGGCACCTCTCCTGCTGGCGTGCCTCTCGCTGCTCCTGCTCTATCTCGTCCGCCTCGAAGTGGAGGGGTCGTGGGTCGGCTTCCGCGCGGGGCAGATGTTCCTGGTCGCGGTCCCACCGCTCATTGCGCGCGGTCTGGTGCTGACCGGCACATGGGGGCGTCTCGCGATGGTGACGGCCCTCCTGGCACTCCTGACCGGAGCGCCCACCACGATCATCGACACCTATAACGCGCAGGACATCACGAACTTCTCGGAGAGCCCCAACGGCCCGTGGACCATGAGGGTCACGCGTGACGTGCACGAGGGTGTGGAATGGCTGCGGCGCACGACACCCGCCTCTGCCATTGTCCAGATGGAGCCCATCGCCCGCGGCCGTCGCACCTGGAGCCTGATCCCCAGCTTCGCCCAGCGCCGCATGTCGGCTGGTCAGCCGATCTCCCTGCTGGGGGGCATTGCCGACGGATCCGAGTACGCCGTGAAGTCCATGCGCGTAAAGGCGATGTATGAGACCGGCGACGCGCGACAGGCTTGGGAGACGGCGCGCGTGTTGCGGATCGACTATATCTGGGTGGATGGCACCGAACGGGCCGCGTATCCGGCCGGCGTCGCGAAGTTCGACGGGGCGCCGGAATTCTTCGCTCCGGCCTTCAAGAACGCCGACGTGACGATCTTTCACGTGCAGTAAACGCCGCTTGCGGCTGCCCGCGCCGAGCCTGTTATCCGCGGTGGTATCGCCAGTAGGTGCGAACGGCGATGAACCAGTCGCGAAGGCCGATCTTCTTGCCCTCCTCGCGGCTCCTCGGGTAGTAGCGGATCGAGACTTCCGCGATCCTCTTGCCTCGAGCCAGCATGCGCGCCGTGATCTCGTGATCCAGCTCGAACCCGCTGGTCGACAGAGGCAGGGCGCCAATCTCCGCGCGGCGGAACAGCTTCAACGCCGTGACCGTGTCGGTCAGCCAGGCGCCGGTGAAGAGCCACGCAATGACGCTCAGACTGCGGCCGCCGAGGTAGGCGCTGAGTAACTGGCTCTCGTGCCGGCCGCGCCCGAGGTAGCGGCTGCCGTAGATGATGTCCGCGCGGCCGTCGAGCAATGCGCGCATCATCGGGACGTAATCCTGCGGGTCGTACTCGAGATCGGCGTCCTGAATGATGAGGAGATCGCCCGTCGCCGCCGCGATGCCCGCGCGCACCGCCCTCCCCTTGCCGCCGTTGGTCGGCATCGGGATGACGCTCACGCCCGGCACCGCCGATACGATCTCGGCGGTTCTGTCCGTGGAGCAGTCGTCGACCACCAGGAGTTCCATCCGGTACCCGAGCGGCGCGAGATCCACCGCTTTGATCTTGTCGAGCAGCGCGCCGATGAAGCGCTCTTCGTTATACGCGGGGATCACGACCGACAGCGTCTTCATGCGCGGCAGCGAAGCCATGCCTCGACCTGCCGCAACTCGTCGGCGGTGTTGATGCCGATCGCCTCCATAGGGTCGGTGCACGGAAAGGTCACGACGACCTGCTGTCGCGCCAGCCACGGGACAAACGGCAGGAAGTTGCGCTCGGCGGTGGCGCACCCGGGCGGGACGTCGCGGCCATATCGCTCGAGATCCACGTCAAAGGTGTCGCGGGACAACGCAAACAGCCCCATGTCGCTCTCGCCCTCGGCGGGCATGGGGTCGCCCTCACGCCGCTGCAGGAGCCGGCTGATGCGACCAGTGGCGTCCCGCTCGAAGTGAACGTAAGGATCTGGTCTCGTCACAGTGGGCAGCGACAACGCGGGCGGCTGAGGCGTCGTGAGGTCCGCGAGCTTGTGGACCGTCTGCGGCAGCACGCCGACCTGGTCCGACCAGGTGATCCAGATGTCGTGCGCCCGGATCCGGTGGACGGCAGGCGCCGCCAGCAGGATCGCGTCCAGCATGCCGGTCGGTGCGGCCTGCTCGATGACGGACACCCGCCCCCTGAGGCGCGCCCACTCGCCGATTTCCAGACTAAAGGATGGAGGCGCGATGACGACGATGTGATCGACGACGGGGAAGTAGAGATCGGCCAGATGATCCAGCATTGGACGGCCGTTCACTTCGACCAGCGGCTTGGGCCTGGCGCCCCCGAGCCGGGAGCCACGGCCGGCGGCAGGGATGATCAGCAGACGAGGCATCGGGAGACAGCCACAACCGGCATCGACACGGTTGATTATGTCGTACGGCGGGCGCACTCGAGGTGCGCCCGCCGGCCGGGAGAGCGATCGGCGCGCGGGTGATCAGCGCAGGGCGCTGCCGAGCGAGGCGGGCCGGGGCTTGTTGCCAATCCACACATTGCTGTATGTCGACCCCGGAATGGACGCGGCTTCGGGGCCGCTCCGCGCCGGCGGCGCACCGAGGTACGCGTAGTGCGGGCTTGGCAGATACGCGCCCTTCGGGGTGGGAACCCCGTACTCGTACAGCGTGGGGCCCGAGCCCGCCGCGCCCCCCTCGCGCATGAGGAGATTGAACACGCTGCCCCAGGTCGCCTTCCAGTAATACTTCGTGCCGGCATTCAGTGAGAGCACCGACGCGAATCGCTTGGCGGTGTCCGGCTCGTACCTGACGTCGAGGTCGTCGGCCGATCCATACAGCACGCGGAACTGGATACAGTTGGGCGGCACCCCGTTGACGCCGCGATACTGAATATCGACGCGGTACTTGTTCGTGACGAAATCCGAATCGTCGGGGCCCTGCTGCATTCCGAAGACTTTCGCCTTGTCGCCGGGACCATTCGCCCGAAGTCCCTCCACGTCCATTGAGAACTCGCCGCTCGAGATGGTCTGCGGCAGGACGTATTTCACGAAGCCGATGACCCCGCCCGGACCAGGGTTGAGCTGAATGCCCTTGTTCGGAATGAACGTCACGGACCCGACGATCTGGCCGACAGTCTCGCCGTGAATCAGGGGGTCGTACAACTCGCCGGGGCGGTTGAAGCCCACCAGCCTCGACTTGAACGAGAAGGTGTCCGACCAGGGCCCGACCGCCCCGCCCTGCGCGGCGCGCGCGCGCCAGAAAAACACCGTCGTCGGCTGGAGATCCGCTTCCACCGTGAAGCTCGTCTTACCGCCGGCGCCCTCGGCCACGCCGGTCTTTCCGACCTGCGCGTCGAAGCCGGCAATGGTGGACGAGGTCGTGACGGCCGTGAACGTGGTCGTGTCCGAAATCTGGAACTCGTAGGTGCGCGTGCCCGTCGCCTGATCCGACGTGGCGTTCGTGACGGTGAGCGTCGGCCTCAGGGTGTCGGTCTGCGCGTTGGCGGCCGGTGAATCGAGCTTGGGCGCCGTCAAGGTCGCCGCCACCGGCGTCGGGGTGGTAGGGGCCGGCTTGTTGTCGTTGCCGCACGCGGCAGTCAGGACGGTCACCGCGACCGCGACGGCGGCCTGGAATAGAATCCGGTTCTTCACTTGCTAATCCTCCGAATGGTCGCCGAGGCGCGGCGTGTTTCGAGCACGATGATGTTTCGCTGGAGCAGGACGACGGTGGCGGACCGACGGGCCGACTTGAGAATGCTGGCGATGGCCCCGAAGATCGCGCGATCCTCGGGCGGCAGGGTCTGATCCTCCAGCGCGTCTTCGAGGAGCAGTTCCAGCCCGGCGATGGTCATGGGCTGGTCAAACGAGATCAGGGCGCGGCCGTCGGGCAGATGAATGAGCTCTACGCCCGTCCGCTTTTCGAGAGTCCGGCTGGGTCTGACGACGATCACCGACTGGCGGCCGAAGGTGGCGAGCTCCGCGGGCGCATGGGGCCGAGCGGCCAGCATTGGCTGGGCGAGCCGGACGATGGCCCGGCTCAGATCGGGGTCCAACGCCGCCAGGGCCGCGATGACGTGCTCGGGCAGCGTCACTGTAATGGGACGGGAGGGTGCGGTAAACTTCCGAGGCCGTCCCCGTCGGGGAGCGAGCCGCGCGAGGGCGGA
>JANOJK010000252.1:0-3219 GCA_031408165.1 Acidobacteriota bacterium
CGTAGCAGTTCCGTACCTCGGCCGTCGCACCACACCCTTCACACCGGCGCACCTCGCACCCGCACGTCGGACCTCGCACCCCCCACGACACACCTCGCACGTCCCACCTCGCACCTCGCACCTCGCACGACGCACCTCGCACGACGCACCTCGCACCTCGCACTTGGCCCCGCGCACTTCGGATAGACTCCGCCCATGAAGAAACTCCTGCTCGGCGGCGGCCTCCTGCTCCTGCCGGCGCTCGTCGTCGCTCAGCGAGGTCCCGTCGGAGCCCGCGTGGAACAGCGAGCGGGCGGAGGCGGACAATTCCCCGGCGGGCTGAATCCGGACGGCTCGCTGCGCCCGAGCGCCCCGGTCTCGCGGCTGTTCTCGCAGGACGCCTACACGGAGTACGCGCTGCTCGAACCGGGAAGCGAGGCCTTCCGGATCACCTTCCTTCCAGAACAGACCCGGGCCGGGGCGACCGAGCTGGTGAACGCCACGCGCGGCGGCAGCGAAGGCACCGGCATCGAAGTGTTCGACCCCCGGACGGGTGACCCCGTGACGTTCGTCTACGAACAGTCGCCCAACGATCCCGAGAGCCACCAGATCCGCGCGACGCTGCCGCTGCCGGTGCCGGAAGGGGGGATCGGGCGCGTCCTCATCTACAAGACCTACAAGGATCCCCGCACCTACATGATGAACGGCAAGGACATCGTATGGGTGCGCAGCTTGAGCGGCTACCGCCTCGGCCTCGTCTTGCCCAGGGGCTTCGCGTTCATCTCCTCGGACGTCGCCGCGCAGATGTCCACGACGGCCGACGGGCGGCTGCGGCTGGCCTTCGCGAACCCGAGTGGACAGGCAAACCCCGTCACGATCCACGCGCGGCCGACGTCGGCGACGTTCGCGCCGTCACGCTTCGAGGACATGTTCTTCGACGATGTGAAGACGCTGTACGACCTCGATACGCCCGACACCGGGCGCATCGCCGTCCAGCAGACCTACAGCGACTACCGCAAAGGCGCGCGGGCGCGCCTCGATTCCCTCGGCTACCTTCCGCTGCAGGATCTGAGGGTCATCGATCTCGACACCGCGAAGCCGTTCACGCCGATCAAGGAAGCGCGAGGCACGTTCGTGAAGCTCCAGGTGCCGATCACGGACGACAAGCAGAGCGCCCATATCCGGATCACCGGCACGCTCAAAGCATCCGGGTATACGGTGGTGAACGGCGAGCTCATCTTCCAGCGCAGGCTGAAAGGACTTCGCAATACGGTGCTGCTGCCGAAGGGATGGGAGGTGTCGGGCGTTTCCGAGTCCGGCACCATCGGCACAGAGCGCGCCAGCGGGCGCGCGTTCGTATCGCTCATCAACCTCAACGCCGACAACAACTACAGGGTCACGATTCGGGCTCGGCGAGCCGTCAATTGAGACGCAGGTGCGTGATGACCGTTCACAGGAGGCGAGGAGAAGGACATGTTTCCCAATAGAACCCTGCGTCTTCTGACGGTGCTGGCGCTACTGCTCGCCGCAGCGCCGGTCGCGGCACAGACAGCGCCGGAGCGGCCTCCCGACCAGGATCGGGGCAGGCCGTTCGGGACGCTGCGGGAGCAGGCGGCGATGCAGCAGGCATGGCTGAAGAAGCGGCTCGACACGTTCCTGCCGGCGCTGATGCGCAAGCACGGCATCGATCTCTGGGTGGTGCCGATGCGCGAGTACAACGAGGACCCCGTGTTCTCGTCGATTACCGCTCCCGAGACGTTCGCCGCGCGGCGGCGCACGGTGTACGTGTTCATCGACACGTGCCTCGGGAAGGCGCCGGCGCCGTCTTGTGTCAAGCGCATCGCGCTCGGGGGCACGTCGCAAGGCGGGGTGTTCGAGGCGCGGCGCTCGACGAAGGCTGCGGCCGCGGATGTCCCCTCGACGCGGCCCGCGGCAGGTGGGCGTGGCCAGCAGGCGGAACTGTGGGGCGACGAGCAGTGGGAGGTCCTCAAAACCGTCATCGCCGAGCACAAGCCCACGGTGATCGGCATCAACCGATCCACGATCTTCGCGTTCTCGGACGGCCTGTCGAGCGGCGAGCTCAAAGGCATGTCGGCGGCGCTCGGCGACACGTGGACATCGCGGTTCAAGGACGCCGAGGGGCTTCCGCTCGAGCTCATCGCGTCGCGCCTTCCCGAGGAAGAGGCGTTCTTCGGCAAGATGCAATCGCTCGTCTGGTCGATGACGGAAACGATGTTCTCGGGCACGGTCATCACGCCGGGCGTCACCAGAACGAGCGACCTGGTGTGGTGGTGGCGCCAGCGTGTCAACGATCAGGGGCTGGGAACCTGGTTCCAGCCGAGCATCGATGTCCAGCGCAAGGGTGTCACGGGCGATCGGCTCGGCGACGATCCCATCATCCAGCGCGGCGATCTGCTGCACTGCGACGTCGGGATCACCGTCGCGCGCCTGAACACGGACACGCAGCACGACGCGTACGTCCTGCTCCCGGGTGAGACGGACGCGCCGGCGGGGCTCCGCCTCGCACTCGCCAACGCCAACGCGGTCCAGGACATCGTGATGGAGGAGATCCGCCCCGGGCGGACGGGCAACGAGATTCTCGCCGCCTCGCGCGCGCGGATGACGGCGAAAGGGATCGACGGCACGATCTACTCGCACCCGATCGGTGTGCACGGCCACGGCGCGGGCCCGCTGATCGGACTCTGGGACTACCAGGACGGCGTGCCGGGGCGCGGCGACGCGAAAGTCATTCCGAGCATGTGGTTCTCGATCGAGCTGCAGGCGACCACTCCCGTACCCGAGTGGGGCGGCCAGGCCGTCCGGATGGCGCAGGAAGAGGATGCCATCGTCGGCGCGGACGGCAAGGTGCGCTGGGCGCTGAAGCGCCAGGATCGGTTGTTCCTCGTGCGCTGAGGCTAGTCACACCTTCTGTGAAGACACGCGCAGCAAAGCGCGGTGATCTGTTTGGCGTTCCTACAAATCGGGTGGGCACATTTCGCGGGAGCCATGGTGACCTCCCGCGGGCATTCCAGCGCCGGGATTCAGAGTCTGCTCGCCGTAGATGGTGGATGACGGATGTGGATGGGTTGGCGCTGACGATCGAGGCAGGCACACCACGAGCGACGACAACAGGACGCGTCGAGGCCTGGACATGCGGGGAAGGGTGGACGGGACTTTGAAGCGCGGGATCCCCGGGGTCCGCGCGAGGCGAATTGCCGCCGGCCTGTCAAGCGCCGGCGG
>JANOJK010000255.1:0-1839 GCA_031408165.1 Acidobacteriota bacterium
CGTCGATCTCGATGCGGTAACTCTCGATGACAGGGTTCGCGAGCACCTTGTCGGCCACCTCGGATGCGAGCTGGCGGGCCTGCTCGCTCGACGCGGCGGCGAGCTCGAGCTCGAAGTACTTGCCCTGCCGCACGTCGCCGATGCCGGTGTAGCCGAGCGAATGCAGCGCGTCGGCGATGGTCTTGCCCTGCGGGTCGAACACCGACGGCTTCAGCGTCACGAACACTCGTACTTTCATTAATCACCTTCGCTCGGTGGGGCCCCTTTACCCTTCCCCACCACGCTGCGCGCTCGCGGTCGCCTGCGGCGACTTCCCTCCGGCGCTCGCTTGCAGCCGCAGGCGCCCTGCACTGTTTTCAGTTTCGCCCGGTGGGGCTCCTCGATCGTTCCCCATCTCCCGCCTCCGCTCAATAGCCGGTTGCTGAAAAAGTGCCAACCTGAAGGCAAAAGGTAGAAGGCAAAATGCAGAACGTGTAGATTTGCGGCGCGATCTCAGTGTCCTGCCTTCTGCCTTCTGCCTTGTGCCTTCTGCCTTGGCAGCTTCGCGTTTTTCATCAGCCTGATAGTGCCGACCGAGCTGCGGCGGGGCACGCCGCTGCGCGCAACTCCTCCAGCCGAAGGCTGTCCCGCCGAAGCGCTCCGCGCGAAGGCGGACGGCGCTCGCGTGCGGCCGCAGCCGCTCCGCGCTCAGACGGGTGTCAGTGTCGCGGCCGAGCCGCTGAACACCCTGGTAATCACCGCGTCCACGTTGCGCAGCTGATCCTCGAGCGAGAACGCCTTGTCGATCTCGGCCGGTCCCATGACCTTCATCACGTCGGCGTCCGCCAGCAGCAACTCCCTGAAGTCGCGCTGCTCGTGGAAGGCGCGCATGGCGTTGCGCTGCACCCATTCGTAGGCCTGCTCGCGCGACACGCCGCGCCTGGCCAGCTCGAGCAGCAGCGTGCCCGAAAAGACGACGCCCCGCGAGCGGGCCAGGTTCTCGAGCATCCGGCCCGGATAGACCACCATGCCGGCGACGATGCGGGTGAAGCGGCGGAGCATGTGATCGAGGGCAATGAAGCTGTCGGGGAGGATCACGCGCTCGACCGACGAATGCGAGATGTCGCGCTCGTGCCAGAGCGCGATGTTCTCGAAGGCCGCGACGGCGTTGCCCCTCAGCAGCCGCGCGAGACCGACGATCTGCTCGCACCCGATCGGGTTGCGCTTGTGCGGCATCGCCGACGAGCCCTTCTGCCCCTTGCCGAACGGCTCTTCGACTTCGCCGATCTCGGTTTTCTGGAGGCCGCGGATCTCCAGGGCGAATTTCTCGAGCGACGCGGCGGTGATGGCGAGCGCCGACATCAGCTCGGCGTGCCGGTCGCGCTGGATCACCTGCGACGAGACCGGCGCCGCCTCGAGGCCGAGCCGCTCGCACACCGCCGCCTCGATGCGCGGGTCGAGGTGCGCGAAGGTGCCGACGGCGCCGGAGATCTTGCCGACCGACACGATCTCCCTCGCGCGCAGCATGCGGTCCAGGGCGCGCCGGAGCTCCGCGTACCACAGCGCGAGCTTCAGGCCGAGGGTCATCGGCTCGGCGTGCACGCCGTGGGTGCGCCCGATCATCGGCGTCATGCGGTGCTCGTCGGCGCGCGCGCGCACCGCGTCCATGAGGGCGCTGAGGTCCTTGATGATGAGGCCGCAGGCCTCGCGCATCTGGAGCGCCTGGGCGGTATCGATCACGTCCGAGGAGGTGAGGCCGAAGTGCAGGTAGCGGGCCGCGGGACCGACCTTTTCGGCGACGGCGGTCGTGAACGCGATCACATCGTGCTGGGTGACCGCCTCGATCTCCTCGATGCGCTG
>JANOJK010000286.1:0-3112 GCA_031408165.1 Acidobacteriota bacterium
GACGGGGCTGTTTCTCGATCAGCGCGAGAACCGCGAGGCCGCCCTGCGCTACGCGCGCGGACGGCTGCTCGATGCCTTCAGCTATCACGGCGGGTTCGCGCTCTCGCTGGCCGCGCGGTGCGAGTCGGTGCTGGCGGTCGACATCTCGGGCGACGCGGTGGCGCGCATCCGCGAGAATGCCGCGCGCAACGGGATCACGAATGTCGAGGCCCGCGAGATGAACGTGTTCGACGAGCTGCGCGAGCTCGAACGGACCGGCGCCCGCTTCGACACGATCGTCCTCGACCCGCCGGCATTCGCGAAGAACAAGAGCGCGATCCGCAAGGCGATGTCGGGCTACAAGGAGATCAACCTGCGCGCGCTGAAGCTGCTGACGCAGGGCGGCTTCCTCGTGACCTGCAGCTGCTCGTACAACGTGAGCGAGGACATGTTCCTCGACGTCGTCGCCGAAGCCGCCGCGGACGCCGCCGCCGAGGTGTCGCTCGTCGAGAAGCGGTCCCAGGGACGCGATCACCCGATCCTGATCAACGTGCCGGAGACCCATTACCTGAAGTGCCTGATTCTGAGGAAGCTTGCCTGATGCAGGACGGCACACCGTTGACGGCGGACCGTTGACGGCGGACCGTTGACGGCAAACATTCACACTTCACACTTCACAGTTCACAGTTCAGCGCTCACCGTGAACCCTCGACCGCAAACTGTGGACTGTCAACCCCTCAGTCCCGCGCCAGCGCGCGCGCAGGATCGATCCGCACGGCGCGGAGGGCGGGGACGAGCGCGGCAAGCGCGGCGGTCAGCAACATCACCGTCGTGACGGCGGCGTAGGTCCGCGGGTCGACGGGCGTGACGCCGTAGAGCCCGAGAGGGATCGCTTGCGCGCCGAGAACCGCGCAGACGATGCCGGCCACGATCCCGGCCCCCGCGATCCACAGCCCCTGGCCCACCACCAGCACGAGCACCCGCTGCGGCGTCGCGCCGAGCGCGATGCGGACACCGATCTCCCTCGTCCGGCGCGCCACGAGGTAGGCGATGGCGCCGTAGAGCCCGACGACTGCGAGCACCAGCGCGAGAAGGCCGCAGACCGCCACCAGCGATGCGGTCAGCCGCTCGGCGCCGAGCGCCTCCTGCACGTGCGCCCGCATCGTCCTGGTCGCGAACACGGCGACGTCCGCACTCGTGGCGCGCAGTTCCCGCCGGACCGTGTCGCCCAGGCGCTCGCTGGTAATCCCGGTGCGGACGATCAGCGTCATCCGCGGGATGGAGGCCTGCGCGAGCGGGTAGTAGACGAGCGGCGGCGGCGCGTCGGCCACCGTCAGGTACGTCGTGTCCCCGACGACCCCGACGATCTGGAGCACCGTGTTGCCGCTGTCGGTGAGGCGCCTGCCAACCGCCGCGCCGCCGAAATATTTCCGCGCGAGGGTCTGGTTGACGACGACGACGGGTAAGCCGCCGGACGCGTCGGCGGACGTGAAGGTCCGTCCGTCGCGCAGCGGGATCCCCAGCGTCTCGAAGTAGCCGCTGGACGCGTAGTTCACGTTCAGCTCCCGATCCTCGCCGGGCATCGGCGTGTAGCCTTCGGGCCGGAACCCCCGGCGTGACGTGCGTGCCAGGGTCAGCGACCGCACCCACGCCGCGGATTCGACTCCGGGTAACGCCGCGACGCGCGCCCGTGCTTCGTCGTAGTACGCCAGCCCCGCCGCGCTGTTCCACGTCGACGGCAGCTCGACCGACGCGAGCAGGGCGTCCTTCGTGGACATCCCGAGATCCGCGTCGAGGGTGTGCGCGACGCTCTGTACCAGGAGGCCCGCGCCGACGAGCAGCACGCACGCGATCGCCACCTGCACGCTGACGAGCGCGCCCCGGAGGCGGCTGCCGGCGCGGTCGCTGAGGTCTCCGCCGTGGCCGCGCAGCGCCGCCGCAAGCGGCGGGCGGATCGAGCGGACCGCCGGCAGCACGCCGGCCAGCAGCGCCGCCACCGCCGCGATCCCCAGCGCGTAGGCGAACACGTGCCACCCGGGCGAGGTGTCGAGCAGGGCCGCCTGCTCCGCCGGAAAGAATGACGGCAGCACGTCGGTCGTCCACGCCGCGATGAGGAGGCCGGCGCCGGCCGCCACCAACGCCAGCACCGCGGTTTCGGTCAGCAACTGGCGGAGCAGCCGGCCCGAGCCGGCGCCGAGCGCGCGGCGCACGGCAATCTCCCGGCCGCGGGCCGCCGCCCGCGAAAGGAGCAGGCTGGCGACGTTGGCGCAGGCCAGCACGAGCACGAGGCCGACGCCTCCCATCAGCACCGCCGACACCGACATCACCTGCGCGCGGAACTCCGGACCGATCCGGTACGACGGCGTCACAGCCATCGGCCGCGGCTCGCGGGGACGATCGAGCGTGCCGAGATTGGTCTCGGGGTACTCGCGCGCGAGTTGCGCGGCGAGCGCGGTCACCTGTGACTGCGCCTCCGCGCGGGAATGCCCCGGTTTCAGCCTCGCGATGATCGACACCCCGCGGTTGCCTCGCTCCTCGGCGGACGCTGGCGGCGGCGTCAGCGGGAGCCAGACGTCTATCGCGCGCCCGAGATCGAGTCCGCGGAACGTGGGCGGCGCGACACCCACGATCGTCACCGGCTTGTCGTTCAGCGTGACGGTCGCGCCGATCGCCGACGGCTGTCCGCCGAGCGCGCGGTGCCAGAAGTCATGGCTGACCACTGCCACGCTCGCGGCGGTCGCGGCGTCCTGGTCGGCGATGGCCCGGCCGGGTCCCGGGACCAGCCCGAGCACCTCGAAGTACCCGCCCGTCACGCGCGAGATGCGCACGCGCTGCACCTCTCCGCCGATCCTCACCGGCGCGACGAGGGAATCGTCTTCCGCGGCTGCGCGCTCGAACGCCGCGACCCCTCGGGCGATCGAGAGGAAGTCCGGGTAGGAGGACTCGCCGTAGGGCCCGCTGCTGAAATCGCTGGTGAATACGGTCACGACGCCGCCCGGCGCGCGCACACCAGGCGCGGGACGGAAGAGCAGCGCATCCACGAAACCGAAGACCGCCGTGTTCGCCCCGGTCCCGAGGGCCAGCGTCAGGACGGCCATCGACGTCCATCCCGGGGACCGCCGCATGGCGCGGA
>JANOJK010000287.1:0-4518 GCA_031408165.1 Acidobacteriota bacterium
GAGGGTGCCGCGCGAGGAGAGCGCCAGCGGTCCCAGGACGAACAGCGCGATCAGGACGAGGGAGATTGCGAGCAGCACGATGAGGGCGGTCAGTCCGCCGGTGCCCCAGGACCCCGGGTTGACCGGCCGCTCCACGTGCGCTCCGAACAACCGCAGCACCGGCGCGACGGACCAGTGGTTGCGCAGCCGCGTCGTGTTGAAGAAGAAGGGCCGGTCGTCGGTCGTGGGCGCGACGTCCAGCGGGTAATCGCGGTAGAACTCGTGGCGATCGGGAGCGGTGACGAGCCGGGTGTAATCGTCCCGGCTGTCGCCGAAGGTCTGGATGGGGCGTCCCGGAAGGTAAATCACCGTGAACCCGAGGCGGTCCGCTTCGTCGCCCAGCATCCCGATCTCCTGCGGCGTGAACGGCGTCTTCTTCAGCAGCACCGTCGCAACCTTGTCCTGCTGGATGATGGCGAGGCGGTCTGCGGGGTTCCATCCGCGCCGCGCCCCCGCCTCCTGCGCGAGCGAGATCAGGCGCAGGCCGTCGAACATCCAGCGCGACACGCTGAGCACACCGCGATCCGTCAGGTGATTGAGGTAGTCGTCGAACGCCTCGACGGTGTAGAGCGAGTTCTCGCTGAGGGCATAGGCGCCGGCGGCGGTCGCGGCCCATGTATCGACGAGCGAGGCCTGGATGATGTCGTACTGCTTCGGCGATCGGCGGACGAAGCTGCGCCCGTCCTCCACCGTCACATGTACGCCCGGCCGATCGTACACTCCGCCCGAATATTCGCGGAACCTGCCGCGCATCACGTCGTTGACGATGATCGGATTGATCTCGACGCCGTCCACCGACGAGGCGCCGAAGACGAGCGCCGAGAGGATATCCCGCCCTCCGCCCGTTCCGATGACGAGCGCGTTGAACGGAGTCGGAGGCGGCGTGCCGGGTGAGCCGACCAGGCGGTAGCCGAGCGCGGTCAGCTCGTATTGCAGGAACGAGACCTCGCTCAGATCCCCGCTGAACTTGATGATCTGCGTCGCGGCGGCCGAGTCGATGTCCATCAGGCGCATGGCCGGCCGCGGGCCGCGGTAGCGATCGCTCAGCGACCACGATCCGCCGGAATCCTGCTCGTACACGCCTATGCGGGAAAACGAGTTCCACTTGCTGAACAGGACTGTGTCGTTCTCGTGGCCCTTCGTCGTGCTGACGCTGAATCCCCCCGCGACGGCGGCGCCCAGGGCCACGGCGACCAAAGCCGCCGACCGCCCGAGCAGCCGCCCCCGAGCCGCCGGTGCCACGAAACAGAGCGCCGATCCCACGCCGAGCAGCGCGGCGGTGACGATGGCACCCGGGGCGCCCAGGACGTTCAGCAGCGGCATCAGCGCCAGGCAGCCCACGCCGGCGCCGAGAAGATCGGCCGCGTACACGGCGTTGATATGGGCGCTCAGCCGCGAGATCGCAATCGTGATAGTGGCCCCTCCGGCAAAGAACGGCAGGGCCGACAGCAGGTAGACGAGGCTCATCAGGGTGATGTTCGCGGGCGTGTAGCTCAGGCCCACACGCATCCTGACGAGCACCGCCAGGGCCATCAGTGTCAGCGCCATGAAGGCCATCGAATGCCCCACGAGCAGCTGTTCGGTCGGCACGTGGCGCCACCGCTCCCGCATCAGGAACACATACACGCCGCTCGCGCTCAGACCGAACAAGGCGACCGAGATCGCCAGGAACGCGAAGTGGTAGTACATCGTGACCGAGAAGATGCGCGTCAGCGACAGCTCGGTCATCAGCAGCGAGCCGGAGATGAGGCCGATGCCAAGGAGGGTGCGGGACGAAAGGGGCGAGGACACGCGTCAGTGTGTTCGACGAACCCCGAAACGGTCAATGTTCCCGGCGCCACCGGCTGGGTGAGTTGAACGACTCATTGAGAATCGACATACGAGGAGAGCTGGATCACGCGCAAGCCTGGAACTGTCGGTAGACGTCGATCGTTGGTTACGAATGTCTTGCAGCCTGCTCCCAGCGCTGACACGAGATGCAGCGCATCGGGTGTCTTGGCGCCAGTGGCCGCACGAAGCTGCGCCGCGGCGCGGAGTTGATCACGCGTGAGCTCGACCATGCGAATTCCCCGGCTCCGCGTCAGCAAACTCTCGTAACGGTCTGCCAGTTGACGGTTCCCTGCTCGATACGGCACGACCAAAACTTCGAGGAGAGTTAACGCCGAAGTCACCAGTTCCCTGTGCCCCTGGTCCACTTCTACAAAGAGCGGCAGGATGTGCGGCAGGAATCGTGGTTCCTCTTCGATGAAGTAGATGAAGATCGCCGTGTCAACCGCAACAGGGCCGGCCCCCAGGTCGGGGATCAGTCCCACGCAGCCCGCTCACGTTCTACGTGTGCCCCCGCGTCCACACCCCGCCAGTGCTCCTTTCCGAGACCTCGGAGCGCAAGGATTGAGAGCGGTCTGGCAGTCTCGAGTGCCTCACTGAGGATTTGCGTGACTTCCTGGGCAACCGAGCGCCGTTCCCGTTTCGCGCGGGCCTGCAGCTTGCGGTAAAGACCATCCGGCAGGTTCTTGACGTTCAGCGTTGCCAACGGTCACTCCTCCCAAATTCCTCCATTTTGGAGTAGAGTCGGGCTGCGGTCAAGCACTCATTGCAAGGTGACGTTGTGCGCCGCAGTACTGTCGCGCCGCCGGCCTGAATTGACGACGACCGCTTCGCCGCTCGCGCGGTCGGACTCCTCGAGCAAGCGGCCGGCGATCGCGCGGACGCCCATCGCTTGCAGGTAGCCAGGCTCAGGTTACGGCTATGAGAGAATTATTCCCTGCGGAGAGATGGCCGAGTGGTCGATGGCGGTGGTCTTGAAAACCACTGAACCGGAAACGGTTCCGGGGGTTCGAATCCCTCTCTCTCCGAAGCCTCCTCGATGAACAACCTCGACGCCTGGCTCGCCGCGCTCGAAGCCCGGCACCTCGCCAACCTCACGCGGCCCGAGCTCACGCGCGCGCTGCGGGCGCTGTCGTCCTGCTACGTCGAGCGCCGCGAGAAGCTGACGAGCGGCGCGGCGCTCGAGGGCGCGGGCAAACGCGCCGCGTTCGCGCTCTTCTACGGGCCCCTCCACTTCCTCACCGTCACCGCCGTCGTCCGCGCCATGCTCGCGCACGAAATCGCGCTCGGCACGATCGCCGATCTCGGGTGCGGCACCGGCGTCGGCGGGGCGGCGTGGGCGCTGGCGAGCGCGAGGCCGCCGGCGATCGTCGGCATCGATCGCAACCGATGGGCGGTCCAGGAAGCCAACTGGACGTACCACACGCTCGGGCTCCGCGGTATCGCGCGCACGGGGGACATCACCCGCGCCGGATCGATTGCCGGACTACCGATAAACCGATCTGCCGATTCCGCTGCCCGATTGTCCGATTCCGCCATCCTCCTGGCCTACACCGTCAACGAGCTGCCGGCCGACACCCGCGGCGCGCTGCTCGACCGCGTCTCACAGGCGGTACGCGACGGCGCCCGCCTCCTGATCGTCGAGCCGATTGCCCGCGGCGTCACGACCTGGTGGCCCGAGTGGACCGCCCGGCTTGCCGCCGACGGCGCCCGCGCCGACGAGTGGCGCTTCCCGGCGGTGCTTCCGCCGTTGACGCGCCAGATCGCCAAGGGAGCGGGCCTCGACCCCCGGGAACTCACCGCGCGGACCATCGCGAAACTCTAGGTTGCCGCAGGGCATCGGGTAGCTTTGACCAGCACGGCGGCAATTGCGTACACGACCGCCGACAACCCTGCGGCCGTCAACGTAAGTGGCTGTCAGCGCGCCGGGCCAGCTCCGCCACCGAAACGTGCGGGCGCGATGCTTGCACACTAATTACTTCCCATGCAACAACTTACGGCTGTGCTCGCGGCGATCGCCGGGCTCACCGCCATCATCGCGGCGCCCTACGCCGCCCGCGCGCAAGCCGTGCCCGCCGGCGAAGTCGTCCTCAGGGCGATCGATGCCCCCCTCGTCGCCGGTACGTGGACGCGGACGACAATCACCGGCGCATCGGCCGCCACGGCCCTGTTTCAGCCCGACGCCGGCGTGCCGAAGATCGCCGTTGCGGCCGCGGTCCCGCAGCATTACTTCGAGCTCTCCTTCGTCGCGAAGGCGGGCGCGCCGTACCGGCTGTGGATCCGGGCACGCGCGGCAAACGACGTCTACACGAACGATTCGGTGTTCGTGCAGTTCTCCGGTTCGATCACCTCGTCGGGTGCGCCGGTGTTCCGGATCGGCACGACCGATGCGACCGCTTACAGTCTCGAGGAGTGCAACGGCTGCGGGGAGGCGGGCTGGGGCTGGCAGGACAACGGCTACGGCATCGGCGTTCTCGGTCCGGCCATCTACTTCGCAGCCGATGGCAAACAGACGCTGCGTGTCCAGGGGCGCGAGGACGGGATCGCGATCGATCAGATTGTCCTCTCCCCGCAAGCCTACTTGACGAGGTCCCCCGGCGCGCCGAAACAGGACACGACCGTCCTGCCGCTGTCTGACGGGAGCGGGGCGCC
>JANOJK010000292.1:0-1673 GCA_031408165.1 Acidobacteriota bacterium
GGTTGAGGTCCTCATCCTGCTGTCGTGGCGGGCTTTCGTCCATATTCCTCAGCATGACAGTATCCTCCAGACGCGCCCGCATGCAAGAAGGCGGCTCAATGGTGGCTCATGGCTTAAACGGGGCGTTCTGTGGCGTTGTGGGCTGCTCCCGTACCGCGCGAGCCCTGTCGAGGCCGAGCGCGCTGTCCTGGCGCGCGATGCACCACGGGCTGTTAGGATGTGGCATGGCTGAAGTGCAGGCGGCGGCGCAACTCGGAGAGTTTGGCATCCTTCTCGGCGGCGAGACCGTCCGGACGGGGGCGACGTTCGACGTCCGGAGCCCCTATGACGGGGCCCTCGTCGGGACCGTGCACTACGCCGGTCCGAAGGAGATTGAGCGGGCGATCGCGGACGCCGAGCGCGCGTTTGCCGTGACCCGCAAACTCCCGGCCTGGAAGCGCGAGGCCATCCTGCTCGCGGTGTCGGCGGGCATCGCCGGGCGGCGCGAAGCCCTGGCGCACGTGATCGCCCTCGAGGCGGGCAAGCCGATCAAGACCGCGCGCCTCGAAGTCGATCGCGCGGCGTTCGCGTTCAGGGTGGCGGCCGAGGAGACCAAGCGCATCCACGGCGAGATTTTGTCGCTCGACTGGCTGCCGGGGACGGAGCACCGCGAAGGGCACCTCCGGCGGGTGCCGCTCGGGCCGATCGCGGGAATCACACCTTTCAACTTCCCGCTGCTGCTCGTCGCGCACAAAGTCGCGCCGGCGATGGCGGCCGGCAACCCCGTCATCATCCGGCCGGGCGAGCGCACGCCGATCTCCGCACTCGAGCTGGGGCGCATCGTGATCGACGCCGGATGGCCCGCGGACGGCCACGCCGTGATTCCATGCACGATCGCGGACACGTCCGTGCTGATCGAAGACGAGCGCATCAAGCTGCTCAGCTTCACCGGCAGTCCCGTGGTCGGATGGGGCCTGAAAAAACGTGTCGGGCGCAAACGCATCACGCTGGAGCTCGGCGGCAACGCGGCGGTCATCGTCCACCAGGACGCGGACGTCACGTACGCGGCCGAGCGTGTGGCGTTCGGCGGATACAGCTACGCGGGCCAGTCCTGCATCTCTGCGCAGCGCATCTACGTGCACGAGACGATCTACGACGCGTTCGCGGCCGACCTCGTGCGCCGCACGAAGGCGCTCGCGACCGGGGATCCGCTGCTGGACGGGACCGACGTGGGCCCCGTCATCGATACCGCCGCCGCGGATCGGATCGGCGAGTGGCTGGAGGAGGCGAAGGCCGCGGGCGCCACGGTGCTCACCGGAGGCACCCGCCGCGGGAATGTCTGGGAGCCCACGGTGATCGAGGGGGCGCCGGCCGGCGCGCGCGTCAACTGCCGCGAAGTTTTCGCGCCGCTCGTGTCACTGATGAAGTACGCCGACGTGCACGAGGCCATCCGATCGGCGAACGCCGGCGACTTCGGCCTGCAGGCGGGCATCTTCACGCACGACGAGCGCGTGATCGCCGCGGCGATCGACGGGATCGACGCCGGCGGACTGATGATCAATGACTCGTCGACGTTCCGCGTCGACCACATGCCGTACGGCGGCGTGAAGCAGTCCGGGTTCGGGCGCGAGGGGTTGCGCTACGCGATCGAAGAGATGACGGAAATGAAGCTGGTCGTGTACAACCGGCGGTGA
>JANOJK010000321.1:0-3127 GCA_031408165.1 Acidobacteriota bacterium
GCCTGGTGATCGTCATCTCCTGGTGCATGTGCTGCAGCGCGTTCTTGCGGATGTGCTGACGGGCGCCGTAGCTCACCATCAGCAGTTCGGCCGCCGGCACCAGGCCCCCGCCGGCTTTCGGCAGCAGCGTCTGCGTCATCACCGCCGCGAGCGCCATCGACAGCTCCTGCCGGATGGTGTTCTGGCGTTCGTCCGGAAACGAGTCCGCGATCCGGGCAACGGTCGATGCCGCATCCGTGGTGTGGACCGTGGACAGGACCAGGTGTCCCGTCTCGGCCGCCGCCAGCGCGATCCGCATCGTCTCGGGGTCGCGCATCTCGCCGACGACAATGACGTCGGGCGCCTGGCGCAGCGACGCCCGGAGCGCGGTCGGAAAATCGGGCGCGTCCACGCCGATCTCCACCTGCTCCACGACGCCCGCATGGTGCTGGTGCTCGTATTCGATTGGATCCTCGATCGTCACGACGTGACGCGCATCGCGACGGCTGATCTCGTCCACCAGCGCCGCGAGCGTGGTCGTCTTCCCCGAGCCGGTCGGGCCGCCGATGAGGACGAGGCCGCGCGGCAGGTGCGTCAGGAGCTCGACGCTCGGCGGCAGACCCAGCGTCGCCAGCCGGGGCACGCGGGACGGCAACGCCCGGATGGCCGCCGCTGCCCGCCCGCGCTCGCGGTGCAGGTTGATCCGGAAGCGCCCGAAGCCCTGCACCCGGAAGGACCCGTCGGCGATCTGCGCCTGCCGATAGAGGCGGCGCGCATGGGGCGCCAGCGCCGGCAGCACCGCTTCCTCGATGTCGACGCCGTCGAGCGGACCCTCGGCGAGCGGGCGGACGCGGCCCTCCACCCGGATCGACGGCGGGGCGCCCGCAACCAGGAGCAGATCGCTCCCCGCCGCGTCCGCCAGAATCCTCAGCCAGCGTTCGAGGCGGCTGGTATCCCCGGCGGCGGCGCCGCCGGCCGGGGCGCCGTCCGACGCGTGGAGCTCGGCGATCAACTGGTCGATGTCGTCCATTGCCCTATCCTACGTCAACCTTTCCTCGCGAATCATCGTCGAAGCTGGTATATATAGCTCTCCTTCATATAGGGGTGCAGAGTATGGCGGTCCGCCGTTCCATCGACGAGGCGAAGAAAGGCAGCGCGGAGGTCGTGATCCTCGCGATCGTCGAGCACGAGAGCCACCACGGCTACGAGATCGCCAAGTTGATCGAGGCGCGGACCGGGGGCAGCCTGCGGTTCACGCTCGCCTCGCTGTACTCCACCCTCTATCGCCTCGAAGATCGCGGGTGGATCAAGGGACGCTGGGTGGAAAAGGCCGGCACGCGCCGGCGGTGTTACTACCGCATCACCGAGCCGGGCCGGCGCGTCCTCGCCGATCAGCGCGAGGACTGGAGCCGTTTCGTCGCGGCGCTCGGCCAGGTGGCCGGCGTCAAGTACGCATAGAAGGCACGGAGGCCGCATGACACGCCCCGACTGGAAGGCCCGGGTCTCGGAACACGCGCGGAAGACCGGCGCCTCGCACCTGGCGCCGTTCGCGATCGACGAGCTGGCCGCGCACCTCGAAGACATTTACGGCGAGGCGCTCCGCGCGGGCCGCAGTGAGGCCGAGGCCAGGCGCGCCGCCGAAGGGGCGCTGGCGGAATCGCCGCTGGCGACCGTGCGGATCCCGCGCACGCGCCTGCCGGAAGCACGTCCCCACGTGAACCCCGGAGGGAGCGGCTGGACGGGGATCGGCGGCGACCTGCGGTTCGCGTGGCGCCAGCTCCGTCGGGCTCCGTCGTTCGCGGCGATCGCCATCGCCACGCTGGGTCTCGGCGCCGGCGCAGCGACGGCTCTCTTCAGCGTTGTCGACGCGGTCCTGCTGAAGCCGCTGCCTTACCGGCAGCCGGAGCAGATCGTCGCCTTGTGGGAGACCAACGCAGGGAAGGCGCTGCCAAAGGAACGCATCTCCCCGGTCAATTTCATGGACTACCGCGGCGTCCGCGCCGCATTCACCGACGCGGCGGCGTGGTGGAGGCCGGAAGTCAGTCTGTCGGAGCCGGGCACGGAGCCGGTTCGCGTCAGCACGATCGAAACGAGCGCGAATCTCTTTCAACTCCTCGGCGTCCAGACCCAGCTCGGCTCCGGCTTCCCGCAGGACGGCCCCTTCTATTCCAGCGACCTCATCGCCGTCATCAGCGATCGGCTCTGGCGGCAGCGCTACAACGCGGATCCCGGGATCATCGGGCGGCAGATCGGGATGAATAACGGCAAGTACATGATCGCCGGGGTCATGCCGCCCGGGTTCCACTACCCTGACGAGGTGGATGTCTGGCTGCGGCTGCAGTGGGACCTCACGCAGCACAGCCGTGGCGCGCACTTCATGGAAGCAATCGCGCGCCTCCAGCCCAACGTCACCCCCGAACAGGCGGCCCACGAGCTCACCGGCCTGAGCGCGCGGCTCGCGTTGCAAGCGCCCGCGACCAACCTCGGGTGGATCGCCCGGCCCGTCCCGCTGCTCGATGACATGCTCGGCTACTATCGGCCCGCCCTCTTCGTGCTCCTGGGCGCCGTCGGCATCCTCCTCGTCACCGCGTGCCTCAACGTCGCCAGTCTTCTGCTCGCCAGGGCCACGGGGCGCGCCCGCGAGATCGCCGTCCGCGCCGCCCTCGGCGCCTCGCGCGGCCGCCTCCTGCGCCAGATGCTCGTCGAGAGCCTCCTGCTCGCGCTGGCCGGCACCGCCGTCGGCGCATTTGGCGCCCTCGGCCTGCTGAAGATCGGCATCGCCGCGATGCCGGTCGACATCCCGCGGCTCGCCGAGGCCTCCATCGACCTGCGCCTCCTGGGCATCGCGCTCATGATCGTCGGCGCGACCGCGATTCTCTTCGGCCTGCTGCCAGCGCTCGTGCTCTCGCGCACGCAGGCCTCCGAAGCCTTGAAAGACGGCACACGCACCTCGACGAGCGTCCGCGGACGGCGATGGAACCGCATCCTCGTCGTCACCGAGGTCGCACTCGCCTGCGCGGTGCTCATGGCGTCGGCTCTGCTCGTCCGCAGCGTCTCCCGCATGCTGCACGCGTCCACCGGCGTCAACGGCGCCGGTGTGGTCACTGCGACGATGCACCTTGCGCACCCGGGCTATCCGGACTGGCCC
>JANOJK010000333.1:0-3631 GCA_031408165.1 Acidobacteriota bacterium
CCGCGCCGACCGCGAAGCCCCACAGGATCGACTTGGCGAACGCGTCCTCGACCGCGCGCCGCTCGTCGGGGTTCGGGCTGTTCGCGCGGAAGGTGTAGTTGGGCTGCACCATCATCACGCGCGGCCCGATCCGCTGGAACCGCACCACGCGCCCCTGGCCCGACTGCCCCCGGTCCAGCCCGAGGTCGTTCGACCCCAGCCCGGCCGAGAGGCCCGTCGTGTAGAGCATCTCGGTATCGAACTTGTCGATCTCCATCCAGAGCGATCCCGTCTTGTCGTCCCAGTAGAGCGGCACATAGCCGTCCACCTTCTGCAGACCGGTGGTGCGGGCGTCGATCGACTGCATCGGACCGGCCGCGCCCTGGCCGGCGCCGGCGCCACCGCCGCGACCCTGCCCGCTCCCGGCCGCGCCGAGGGTGGCGGAGGAACTCAGGACGCCGGCGATGGACAACGCGATCGCGAAGAGTGATGTGGTGCGCATGGCGGGGATTCTATAACGGCGGGAGGTTGGAGGTTGGAGGTTGGAGGTTGGAGGTTGGAGGTTGGAGGTTGGAAGTTGGAAGTTGGTTGCCCGTATGACGTAGGACGCTGGGAAAGAACGAAGGCTGCCGAATAGCCCCGTCCAGCCTCCAACCCCCAGCCTCCAACCTCTAGCCCCCGACCTCCGACCTCCTACCGAGCAGCGATCTTCCTCACCAGCTCCTGCGCGAGGGGGAGGCTGACGTTGCAGTCCGGGTCGTCGAGGCGGCACTGGGCGAGCGTGAGGCCGCAGCCGCAGGTGCAATGCTCAGTGTTGAGCGCCTTCAATGCCTCGGCCCGCTTCTCACTCGACAGGGTCGAGAGGTCGAGGCCCGGAATCTTGTTGGCCTGCGCGGCGTTCGCGACACGCGCCTTGTCCTCGTCGTCCGTGTAGACGACCGGGACCTCGGGCGCGAGGCCGGCGAGCACCAGCGTTTCGGTCTCGGTGAGCGATGCGCTCAACTGGCCGACGTGCTTCTGCGCCAGGCGCCCGTCGCGATCGAGCATGAACGACGTCGGCAGGGCGGAGATGCCAGGGAAGCGCTTCTCGATCTCCGGCGTGCTCATGACCGTGGGGTAGTTCATGCGGTGCTCCGCCGCGAACCGGCGCACGTCTTCGACACTCCCCGAGTCCTGCGCGATGCCGACAATCTGCAGCGTGTCCTTGTACTTGGCCTGAAGCGCGATCAGATCCGGAATCTCCTCGCGGCACGGCGGGCACCAGGTCGCCCAGAAATTGACGATGACCACCTTGCCGCGGAGCGCCGCGAGCGACACGGGCTTGCCGTCCAGATCGGGGGCGGTGAACGACGCGACTTCGATCCGTTCCTTGAGCAGCCTGACGGAGCCGGCGGGCGCGTGCTTCAGTCCCGTCTCCACGCGGCGCGTGTAGCGGACCATCCCGGCAATCAACAGGACGAGAACGGCCAGGGACAGGGCCGCCACGATCAGCCGGCGCGGTGACATAAAATGAATTATGACGTACCGCGCCTATCCGGCGGGCAGGGCGGTAGCCCAGCGGGTTTTGGACCACTTCGCCCGCCACGTGGACGTCCCGGCGCTCGTCCCGGACATCACCCACATCGAAACGCTCATCGACGTCGCGTTCTGGACGAGCCTGCGCCGCGAGGAAGGGTACGTCCCGACGATTTCCCTCGCGCTCGTCGCGCCGGCGTCAACGCCTCATCCGATGCTGTTCGCCAGCCGCCTGCCGCTGTCGTCGGCGACGATGGCCAAGGTCGCCCCCGCCGTCGAGCGCGCCGGCATTCACCTCGGCGTGTCGGCCCAGGACGGCGTGCTGGCGGTGTGGGGCACGACGCGCACGCTCCCACCGTACTGCATGGTGCTCGAGGTCGCCGCCCCGGGCCTCATCGTCGTCAAGCAGCACCGCGGCGGCGAGCACCTGAAGTTCGCCAACATCGCCGTGATCGAGGCCGACCACGTGAAGATCGTGGACGAGAAGGCGTCGAGCCTTCCCGACTGCCCGTCGCTGCTGACCTCGCTGCTCGGGTTCGACACGCCGGCCTCGTGGAGCGACTCGGTCAACATCCTCGTACAGCTCGCCGTGTCGATGCGCGCCCACAAGCGCGGCGGCCTGCTCCTCGTGGTCCCTGCGGACACCGACCGCTGGCGCGAATCGATCATCTCGCCCATTCCGTACGCGCTCGCCCCGCCGTTCTCGCGGCTTGCGGAACTGCTGCAGCAGGGCGGGGACGAGCGGAACCGCCTCTGGGAGGACGCGCTCGATCGCAACATCAACGCCATCGCCGGATTGACGGCGGTCGACGGCGCGACGGTCCTCACCGACCGCTACGACCTGTTGGCGTTCGGCGCGAAAATCACTCGGCGCCGCGGCTCGCCGCCGGTGGAGCAGACGACGGTGACCGAGCCGATCGAAGGCGGAACGGCCGACGTCGTCCACCCCTCGTCGCTTGGCGGCACGCGGCACCTGTCCGCCGCTCAGTTCGCGCACGATCAGCAGGACGCGATCGCGCTCGTGGCGTCCCAGGACGGTCACTTCACGGTGTTCTCGTGGTCCCCCTGCGAAGAGATGGTCCACGCGCACCGGGTGGAGGCGCTGCTGTTGTGAGTACTGCCAGCTCGTGTCCCGTCCCGGTCGATCGGGGCATACGTCCCGAACGCGGCGCCCGGATCGCAAGGCGCGACGAGCGAGGATACCGGAGTCTCTGAACGTGGAGCAGCGCCGCGAGCCGGGGTGGGACGCGGTATGCCCCTCCTCGAATCAGTCGCGAACTCCTGGGACGGGACACGAGCGGTTCGCGGTTCACGGTTCGTCACAACGCCGCGCGATGGGATGAACCGGGTCAACGCGTTGCGGAAGCAAGCGCGGCGCGCGCGCGGGCGAGCCCCCGCCGCGCGTGCGCGTTGTTCGGGCGCAGCGCGAGCGACGCCTGGTAGGCGGCCACCGCGTCGCCGAAGCGCTTCGCGCGGATAGCCGCTTCGCCGAGGCTCTCTGCGACCGGCCGCGCGTAGTGCGGCGGCTCCCAGTACCCCAGGTTGCGCTCCGCGTCGGCCGCGTCGCGGAGGAGGGTCATCGCCCGATCGTGGTCGCCCCGCGCGCTGGCGGCCATGCCGGCAAGCTCACCGGCGTTGACCTGCAGAACGCGGACTGCGTGGCGGAAGTACCAATCGCCCCCCGACTGGACGTGCTCCGACGCGAGCGGCGTCATCACGGCCTTCAAATGGTCGAGGCGCAGCGCGGCTTCCTCGCTCCGCCCTCTCGCCGCCGCGGCCATGCCGAGCGCGTACGCCGACACCCCGCTGTAATAGCCGCGCAGGAGCGGGCTCTCGACGGTGAGCGAACGGAGCGCGGCCTCCATCGTGTCGTGCGCCTCGTGCCACCGCCCGAAGCGCATCTGGAGGCGCGCGACGGCAGTGTGCCCTCCGAATGTGAGGTAGCCGATGCCGGACGACGAGGAGCGGCGGGCGTCGGCCTGTATGTCGCGCAGTTGCCCGGCGTATTTCAAGCCCTCCTCGTAGTCGCCGCTCTCCGCGGCGGTCGCGACGAGGTAGTCGAGATTGTGGACGTAGTTCCAGTCGTTGATCGGGTGCATGCGCTCGCGGCGCATGTACGCCTCGTCGAACGTCCTGG
>JANOJK010000458.1:0-7336 GCA_031408165.1 Acidobacteriota bacterium
TGTCTCATATCCTCTTTGCTTCGTCCGCGTGTGCCGCGTGGTCCGCGGCCCTGAGCGCCGCGAAGAGCGCGCGCAGCTTCGCGGGATCCTTTCTGCCCGGCGCCGATTCGACCCCCGATGACAGGTCAAGCGCGTAGGGGCGTACGGCGTCCATGGCGTCCATGGCGTCCACGGCGGTGGCGGCGGTCAGTCCGCCCGACAGAATGACCGGCCGCTCCCTCGCGATCGTGGCCGCGATCGACCAGTCGACGGCCCGGCCCGTCCCGCCACGCTTGATCGGATCGTGCGCGTCGACGAGGACGGTGGCCGACGCCGGGACCGCAGCCGCCGCTTCACCGGCGGAGGCGTCGCGGACGGTGACCGCCTTGATCACGCGGACAGGAAATGTGCGGTAGCTGGCCGGCAGCTCGTCGCCGTGAAACTGGACCGCGCTCAGACCCGTCTCCTGCGCCACGTACAGCGCCTCGTCTTCCTGGTCGACAAACACGCCGACCGCGCTCAGGAAAGGCGGCAGGGCCCTGACGATCGCTTTCGCGTGCCCGAGGTCGACGAAACGCGGACTGTCCGGCCAGAAGACCAGGCCGATCGCCGAGGCCCCCAGCTCCGCGGCCAGCAGGGCGTCCTCGATCGTCGTGATCCCGCAGATCTTGACGCGGATCACGCGTCTGCTCCTCGCAGCGTCCTGAGCGCCGCGCCCGGATCCCGCTGCGCCATCAGGCGCTCTCCCACCAGGAACGCGTGATACCCGGCCCCTTCCAGACGTTGCAGATCCGAGTATTCCCGCAGGCCGCTCTCCGCCACGGTCACGGCCCCCTTGGGCAGCAGGGGCGCCAGTTGATCGTGGACGTCCGGCTCGACGCGAAGCGTCCGCAGGTTGCGGCTGTTGACGCCAATCAAGGTCGCGCCGGCCTCGGCCGCGATGCGAAGCTCGACCGCCCCGTGAACTTCCACGAGCGCCGCCACCCCGGCTTCCGCCGCGAACGCGAGGAGCGTCCTGAGCGACCCGGCCTCGAGGGCGGCGACAATCAGCAGGATGGCATCCGCACCCGAAGCCACGGCCTCCAGGATCTGGTAGCGCCCGACGATGAAGTCTTTGCGCAACAACGGGACGCCGGTCGCGGCCCTGACCTGCTGCAGATGCGCCAGCGATCCGTCGAAGAACGTAGGCTCCGTCAGCACGGAAACCGCCGCGGCGCCGGCCTCCACATACGCCTTCGCGTGCGCCGCCGGCCGGTAGTCCTCGCGCAGGATCCCGCGGGAGGGCGATCGTCGCTTGCACTCGGCAATCACGCGCGGCGACGGGCCGTCGCGGAGCGCCCGCACGAAGCCCTCGCCGTCGGGGCGGCACGCCGCGGCCTGTTTCTCGAGGGCGGCCTCGGGCACCTGTGCCCGGCGCACCTCGACGATGCGGTGCGCGGCGGCCACGATCGTCGCGAGCAGATCGGGACCGTCCGCCACCTGATCCACGGCTCGGCTCGAGGTCATACCCGGACCTCGTCCTGCGATCCGCCTGCGGCAGACGCTTCGGCGGACAAGCTGATGAGCTTCTCCAGTGTCCCACGCGCCCCGCCGGAATCGATCGCCTCTGCCGCCATCGCAATTCCGTCCGCAATCGTGGAGGCCTTGCCGGCGATGAGCAGGGACGCGCCGGTGTTGAGCAGGACGATGTCGCGCGGCGCCCCGTGCTGCCCTGACAGGATCGCCCGCGCGATCGTTGCGTTCTCCGCGGCGTCCCCCCCGCGCAGCGTTCCGGCTTGCGCCTTGGGAAGGCCGACGTCTGCCGGATGGAGGTAGAAGGTGTTGACGGCGTTGTCGCGGCACTCGGAGATCTTGGTGTAGCCGGTGGTCGAGATTTCGTCGAGGCCGTCCGCCCCGTGCACGACCCAGGCGCGCTCCGCGCCCAGTTGCGCCAGCGACCGCGCCACGAGCTCCGTCAGTTCCGGCCGCGGCACGCCGACGAGTTGCCGTGAGGCGCCAGCCGGATTGGTCAGAGGACCGAGCAGGTTGAACGCGGTCCTGACGCCAAGTTCCTTGCGCGTCGGCGCTGCGTGCTTCATCGACGGGTGGAAGACCTGCGCGAACAGGAACGCGATGCCGGCGCCCTCGAGGCACCGCTCGACCAGCGGCGGCGTGGCGGCGACGTTCACGCCGAGCGCCTCGAACAGGTCGGCGCTCCCGCAGCGGCTCGACGCGCTGCGGTTACCGTGCTTGGCCACGCGCACGCCGCACGCGGCGAGCACCAGCGCGGCGACGGTCGACACGTTGAACGTGTGCGCGCCGTCCCCGCCGGTGCCGCAGGTGTCGAACACCGGCGCGAACGAGCGCGACAGCTTGGTCGCCCGCCCTCTCATCGTCCTCGCCAGGCCGACGATCTCGTCCGGACGCTCTCCCTTCATCGCCAGGCCGACGAGGAAGCCGGCGATTTGCGAGGGCTGCGCGCGGCCGTCCATGATCGCCTCCATGGCGCCCGCGGCCTCTTCCACCGTGAGGTCGACCCGGTGCTGCAGCTTGTCGATTAGGCCGGGGAACATGGCAGCTCCAGGAAGTTGCGGAGAATCTTGCGCCCTTCGCCCGTCAGCACGGACTCGGGATGGAACTGCACGCCGTGCACCGGCCACTCGCGGTGGCGCAGCCCCATGATGATTCCATCATCCGTGGTCGCGGCGATCTCGAGGACGCCCGGCGGGGGGTCGGCCACTATCAGCGAGTGATAGCGTCCGGCGACGAACGGCTGGGAGACGCCCGCGAAGACGCCCCGGCCGTCGTGCTGGATGCTCGACACCTTTCCGTGCATCAGGACCGGGGCCCGGACGACATCGCCGCCAAAGGCGTAGCCGATTCCCTGATGCCCCAGGCAGACGCCGAGCACCGGCGTGCGCTCGCCGAAGCGGCGGATCAGATCGACGCTGATGCCCGCATCCTCCGGGCGCCCGGGTCCCGGTGAGATGACGATGCGATCGGGCCGCATCGCCTCGATCTCGCCGAGTGCGATCTCGTCGTTGCGACGGACGAGGGGCGGCTGCCCCAGTTCGCCCAGGTACTGGGCGATGTTGTAGGTAAACGAGTCGTAATTGTCGAGCAGTAAGACCTTCACAGTTCGGCTTCCGCCATTTCGATGGCCTGGAGGAGGGCGCGGGCCTTGTCGCGGGTTTCCTCGTATTCGGCGGCGGGGTTCGAATCGGCGACGATTCCGGCGCCGGCCTGCACGCGCGCAATGCCGTCGCGCATCGTGATCGTGCGAATCGCGATGCAGAAATCGAGGTTGCCGGCAAAGTCGATGTAGCCGACCGCGCCCGCGTAGAGGTCGCGGCGCGTCGGCTCCAGCTCCGCGAGGATCTGCATGGCGCGGATTTTCGGCGCGCCCGACACGGTTCCCGCCGGGAAGCACGACACCAGCGCATCGAGATGGTCGTGGGTGTCGGCGAGGCGCCCTTCGACCGTGGACACCAGGTGCATCACGTGCGAGTACCGCTCGAGTCCCATGTACTGCGGCACGCGCACGCTGCCGTACTCGCAGACGCGGCCGAGATCGTTGCGGCCGAGATCCACCAGCATCACGTGCTCGGCGCGCTCCTTCTCGTTGCGCTTCAGCTCGTCGGCCATGCGGAGGTCTTCGTCCGCGGTCCGCCCGCGCGGCCTGGTGCCGGCGATGGGATGCGTCTCGACGTGCTGCCCTTCCACACGGACGAGCATTTCGGGGGAGGATCCGACAATGGCGAAGCCCCCCATCCGGATGAAATACATGTAGGGCGACGGGTTCACGTGCCGCAGGGCACGGTAGACGGTGAGCGGCGGCGCCGCCACGTCCATCTCGAAACGCTGCGAGAGCACCGCCTGGTAGATGTCGCCGGCGCCGATATGCTCCTTGATCGTGCGCACGCCCGCCTCGAACACCTCGCGCGTGACGTTGGTGCGGACGATCGGTGCCGTCCGGCCCGCGGGCGCGACCTGCGACAGTCCGCGCTCGAGCTCGCGCTCGAGGAACTGGATCTTCGCGCAGGCGAACTGGTAGAGCGCCGTCAGCTCCTCGTCGGCGGTTACGCGCGCGTTGGCGATGATGAGGATCCGGTGCTTGACGTGATCGAACGCCAGCACCGTGTCGAACAGCATGAACCCGGCTTCATCCTCGTGACGTTCTGCCGTCTGCCTTCTGCCTTCTGCCTTCTGCCTTCCGCCCTCTGCCTTCTGCCTTCCGTCCTCTGCCTTCTGCCTTCCGTCCTCTGCTCGTGTCCAGGCCGCGTGCTTCCACGCCTCTTCGAGCACGGGCTCGAATCGAATGGACGCGTCGTAGCCGATGAAGCCGACCGCGCCGCCGGTGAAGCGCGGCAGGTCGGGGACGAAGGGGGCGCGGAACTCCGCCATGAGCCGCCGGACCGCGGGCACGAACGGTTCGGACGTCTCGGTCGTGACGCCGGAGCGATCGATGACCGTCCTGCCGTCGCGCGACCGCAGGACCAGGAACGGGTCCTTCCCGAGGAACGAGTAGCGCGCCACCTGCTCGCCTCCTTCCACGCTCTCGAACAGGAAGGCGTAGTCGGAGTGCTCGGCAATCTTGAGAAAGGCGGACACCGGCGTCAGCAGATCCGCCATGATCTCCTTCACGACCGGGACGAACGTGCCCCGGCGCGCCAGCTCCACAAATTCGTCGAACGTCGTCTGTTTCATGCCGCCGATGACCTCATGCCGCGGACTACCGCGGCTCACGCTGTGCTCCTGCCCCGGGGGGGGACTACGCGGGTTGCGCCGTTCTGTTCTTCCGTGCCGTGGCTGCCGCCTCCGCGAAGAGGCCGGCGGGTGGCCGCTGGCCGGTCCAGATCTCGAATTGCCGTTCGGCCTGCGCGACGAGCATCTCCAGGCCGCCGATGGCCGGACATCCCGCCTCCTCCGCCGCGCGCATCAACTCGGTCGGATCGGGGTCGTACACGAGGTCGTACACGAGCTGTCCGTCGAACGTTCCCGCAAACGGCACGCCCGCGGCGCTCCGGCTGCCGACGGGGGTCGCATTCACCAGCACGTCCCACGACGCGGGCCGCGGCGGCCATTCGGCGGCGTCCGCGCCGATCGCGTGCGCCACGGTCCGCGCCTCGGCCGGCCGCCGCGCGGTGATCGTCACCCGCGCGCCTTCGCGGCGGAGCGCGAGACCGACGCCCCGGGCGGCGCCGCCGGCCCCGAGAATCACGGCACGCCTGCCGGCGAGCTCAGGCATGCGCTTGCGAAGCGGCTCCAGGAAGCCGTCTGCGTCGGTGTTCATGCCAATCCACCGCCCGTCGCGGATCGCGATCGTGTTCACCGCGCCGGCTTCTTCGGCCGTCGGCGCGACCTCGTCGAGGAGCGGCAGTACGTCACGCTTGAACGGGATCGTCACGCTCGCGCCATGCATTCCCACCAGCCCGGCGAAAGGCCGGAAGTCATCGACGTCACGCGACTCGATCGGCACGTACGCGGCGTTCAGTCCAAGGGCGGCGAACCCCGCGTTGTGCATCGCCGGCGAGAGTGAGTGGGCCACCGGACGGCCGAGCAGCCCGTACACCGCGGTATCGGGGCGAATCCGCCTGAACATGAACTCGTCGAGCAGCCGTCCCGCCGAGACCTGGCCAGGGGCCACGCCGTCGCCGGCATAGGTCCACCGGGATCCGAACCGGCCGGCCAGCACGCGCGTCGCCAGCCCCGCGTGTCCCATTCCGATCAGCACCGACGATCCATCCGGCCGCGCCTGCTCGAGCAGCGCGCGCAGGTCCGAGACGCGTGCGACCATCACCGCCAGCTTCGCGACTTCCGCCCCCGTGGCCCGGAGCCCCCGGAGCAGCCGCGCCACATCGTGCGCCCCCCCCTGGAAGTCGTGCCGTGACACGATCACGCCGCGCCCGCCGCGCGCCGCGACGAACGGCTCGGAGCGCACGTCCCATTCGATATCCACGAACTCGGCGCTCAACGCCTGCGCGCGCTGCAGGATGCGCAGCCGCTCTTCTTCGGGCCCGTCGAACATGCCCCCTTCGCGCAAGGGACGGCACGTCACGATCGCGGGCTTCCGCCGCCCCGCGAGCGCCCCCTCCGGATCGGGCGATGTCATGGAGTCGAGGCGCAGCTCCACCAGGTCGGCGTCCGCTTCGGCAGCGAGGCGCGCCTGCCGGATCGCCGCCAGGTCCTTGCCGACGACGGTGATGCACAGCTGGGTCGATTGCACGCTCGTCAATTCTCTTTCTGCGCGGTCCGCGGCCAAAAAAAAGCCCCCTCAACGCGCTGAGGGGGCTTCACGAATCGCTATGTGTCTCGACGTGCGCTAGCGCTTCGCCCCCTCTGTGGACGTGAACCACCACCAATACGGCGTAAAGGCGGCCCGGCGGACGGCGGGAAGAGTCAGGCGCAACACGTTGAGAGAGCCTAACACAGGTAAGGCCGGGATTGCCTCCGCGGCGTCCAAATCATGCTATAAAGGATTCCATATCATGAAGATCCGGGTTTTTCTGCTCACCGTCGCACTTGCGGCGTCCGGCTGGATTCGCGTGCCCGCCGCCACCAGCTTGATGCCGATTGAAGAAGTGAAACCAGGGATGGTCGGCACGGGCCGCACGATCTTCGAGGGCTCCGAGATGAAGGACTTCAAGGTCCACATCCTCGGCGTGCTCAAGAATGTGCAGGCGCCGCAGCGCAACCTGATCCTGGCCCGGCTCGAAGGCGGCCCGCTCGCCGAAACCGGCGTCATCGCCGGCATGAGCGGCAGCCCCGTCTACGTCGATGGCCGCCTGATCGGCGCCGTCTCCTATTCGATTGGCGCGTTCCCGAAGGAGCCAATCGCCGGGATCACCCCCATCGGCGAGATGATCGAGGCCACCGCCAACCCCGGCCCGCGCCGCGGGACACGATCGCAGGCGCGCCTCGAGCTGCCGGTGACGCCCGAGCGTCTCGCGGCCGCCATCCGCGCGAACTACGCGCGCGTCGCGTCGTTCGCCGACCGCCCGGCTGACGTGCAGGCGTTCGGCCTCCCTGCAGCCGCCGGATCGCAGATGGGCGCGCTGCTGCGGCCGATCGCGACACCGCTCGTGCTGAGCGGCATGGATACGGCGACGAGCGACCTGGTGAGCTCGATGTTCCACGGGGCGGGCTTCTCGCCAATGCTGTCGGGCGGCGCCGGCGGCGATGTCCTTCCGGCGACGAACCCGATCCGCCCCGGCGATCCCGTCGGCGTGTCGCTGCTCGGCGGCGACAGCGAAATGGGCGCGACCGGCACGGTCACGCACGTCGACGGCGACCGTCTCTATGCGTTCGGCCATCCCTTCTTCAATTTCGGCCCGACCTCGTTCCCGATGACGCGCGCGCACGTATACGCGACACTGCC
>JANOJK010000504.1:0-11226 GCA_031408165.1 Acidobacteriota bacterium
CGTCCTCAGTTCGTTTCAAACGGCTGAATACAAAGGTGATCGCGTCCGCGCTCGGGAAGAGCGCCGGCGTGTGCGATAATCTGTTGTAGCCTGCTCGCAAATCGTTGATCTTAAAGACGGAGAGATGTCCGAGTGGTTGAAGGAGCACGCTTGGAAATTGATTCCGGTCGCGCTCAGTAACGCACACCGACACGCATCAACGCCCTCTCCATCAACGACTTCCCGCAACAACGATGTGCATCGGAGTGTCCCCGTAACTCTCGGTGTTTGCCCGGGGTTTCACGGGGCGTCTGACACGGTTCTGACACAGAATTCGAACGGACTTCGCACGACGCGAATCGATGTGCGTCCGCACTCGGCGGCGGACTCTTGTCGAATGCGAGCGACGTCGACAGGTCCCGGTTCGGCTCGATCTGCGCCTTGGGCGATCTTCTCCTGCGCGCCGGCAATTGCATCGGCGCTGGCGATCAAAGCGCACGACGGTGTCGTTGGCGTTCATCGGGAGCGAGCACGAGATGACCGGTCCGTGCCAATTTGGTCATCGCCTCCCGTTGTACGTGATCTCGACACGATTGAATTCGCCGCAGGTGGACTCGCCGGCTGCCAGCGCCACCGCGCGTCGGACGCGTACGCGTCGGCCGCGCTCTGCAACGTCGACAGTTTCGATCGTACGCCGCCCGGCGGCGCGGCGCCTGGCCTTCCGGCGAAGCATCAAAATGAATCGATCGAGAAACAACCCGGTCGAGCGCGTTCGCGTGTCCGCTGGTCCGGCCGTCCTGACGCAGCAGCGCGTGCGTACGGGGGCGCAGGGCGGCCTGCCCTAAGCGGCCGGCCCCAGCCACCGCGCGAGCAGATCGCGCAGGGCTTCCTGCCGCATCGGCTTGGTCAGGTAGTCGTCCATGCCGGCGGCCAGGCATCTTGCGCGATCCTCGGTCAGCGCGCTCGCCGTCATTGCCACGATGGTGACGCGCTTGGCCGGCTGCTCCGCCTGACGGATCGCGCGGGTCGCCGCGAAGCCGTCCATGTCGGGCATTTCGCAATCCATCAGCACCAGGTCGTAGCTTTCGCGGGCGACGGCGTCCACGGCCTGGCGGCCGGTCGAGACCACGTCGGCGCGATGGCCGAGCTTCTGTAACTGGATAACGGCGACTTTCTGATTCACGACTCCGTCGTCGGCGACCAGGATGCGGCCGATCCTCGTCGCCTCGACCGCTGCGCGGCTCGCGGTGGCGAGCGGCAGCGTGAACGAGAACGTCGAGCCGCGGCCCACCTCGCTCTCCACCCAGATCCGGCCGCCGTGTCCCTCGACGATGTTGCGGACGATGGCCAAGCCGAGGCCGGTGCTTTGCTCGCCGGCGGTGCTTCGCACGCTGGTCTTGCTGAACGGCTTGAACAGCTTGGACAAGTCGGCCTCAGGAATGCCCTGGCCCTGGTCCCGCACGGCGACGGTCGCGACGCCGTCGGCGGCAGTGATCGAAACATGGACCGCGCGGCCGCGGTGCGAGAACTTGACCGCGTTGCTGATCAGGTTGTTGAGGACCTGCACGATCTTGCCGCGGTCGAACGCGATCTCCGGGATGGAGTCCGGCGCCTCGAGCTCGATCGCGATCGCCTTGCGCTCCGAGAGGACGCCGTTCAACTTGACGTTGCGACGGGTCAGCTCGACGAGATCGGTCGGTTGGCGATCGAGTGTGAGCTTGCCCCCTTCGATCGCCGCGACGTCGAGCAGATCGGTGACCATGTGGAGCATGAACTCGCTGGTCTGCTTGATCACCGTGACGAACTCGCGGCGCTCGTCCATCGTCTGCGCGGCGTCGGCCTCGAGGAACTCGGCGTAGCTCAGGATGACGCCGAGCGGGCTGCGCAAGTCGTGCGCGGCGACGCCGAGAATGCGGTTCTTGAGCTCGTTCAGCTTCGCGAGCTCGGCGTTCTTCTTGGCCATCTCGCGCTGCAGGTTGGCGAACTCGTTGTTGACCCGCGATAGCTCCTCGAACGACGCCTCGTCCCTGGGCAACATCGGCGAGGCTACGCGGCCAGACGGCCGGCCAGGGCGATTGCCTCCTGGGCATTGGGTGCCGTGCCGTCGGCTCCGACGCGCTCCCACAATGCTGGCGCGACAAGGAACGGGTAGCCGCCAACGAGGATCTTGACGTTACGGCAGGCCGGCTGCGCACGAACGCGGTGGATGAGCTCGTCCACGCCGCGCAAGTGGCCCGAGATCGTCACGGAAATCGCCAGCACCTGGGCCTGATGCTGGACCACGGTGTCGACGACGGCCTGGGCCGGCGTGCTCGCCCCGAGATAGTACGTGTTCCACCCGTCCATCTCGAAGAAGTCGGTCACCATACGGATGCCGATCTCGTGCAGATCGCCGGCCACGCACGTCGCGACCAGCGTGCCTTCCGTCTTTTCGGATGCGAAGACGTAGGGATAGAGCTGCGACATGATCAGTTGCGCCGCCGCGGTGCAGTAGTGCTCCTGAGCGACGGTGATCTCGTTGATCTGCCACAGCCGCCCGACCTCGTACTGCGCGGCCTGGAACACGTGCAGGTAGATCTCGCGCACCGGCGTGCCGGCGGCGGCCGCGTCGACCACCAGTTTGCTCGCGACGTGGCGCTCGCCCTTCAGCAACGCGGACAGATATTCGAATGCCAGGCCGGCGTGCAGCGCGTCTTCCGAGAGGCAGGTCGGCAGGTCCACCGGAAACGACTGGAGCTGCGCGAGACCGGCGCTGACGTATTCGACGGCGAGCGCTCCGGTGTCGCCCGCCAGCGTCTCGCGCAACATCGTCCGCGTGAGTTCCAGGTGACGGGCGAGATCCTCTTCCGGAATGTTGCGCTTGCCGAGCATCACTTTCGCCCAGGCGACGTAGTTGCCGAACAGCGCCGGCGTCTCGGCGGTCATCGCGTCGGCGAGATAGGCGAGATGGTAGTTGGCGTCCTGCAGGCACTTCTCGCGGCCGATGGGGCCGTAGCGCACCGCCAGTTCGGGCCGTTCGCTGAACTGCCGATCGACCAGCGCGGCGGCGATCGCCGCCTGCTGCTGGCGCAGCCGATCGCCGTGTGCGGACGATGACGAGGCTGGGGACGCCACTACGAGGCCACGTGCTCGAAGGTGCGCACTTCGGTCTCGCCCGGCACCAGCTTGAGGCCCTTCGGGATACCGCGGTGCGACTCGTGATACAGGTGGCTGTGGTGCCAGGCGCGGAAGCTGGCCTCGTCGGTCCAGAACGTCACCAGCCAGATCTCTTCGGGGCGCTCGCTTGGACTGAGCACCTCCATCCTCAGATAACCCGGCGCCTCGTCCACCAGGTGAGGCCGATGGCGGAAGGCCGCCTTGACAGACGCCGTCACGCCGTTGGCGACGACGAACTTGCTGAGTGCGACGAATCCGCTTGCCGCGCCTGCGGCCTCCGACGTCAGGCCGCGCCCACCCGCCGCCGGACAGGCGCTGGATTCTTTGACCATCGTCCACACCTCGTCTCGAGTCTACGCCCATTGCGTGAAGGCGGAGAGGGTTTCTCCCGTCTCCATCTCCAGGCAGACGTGTCTACGATGCGAAGTCTTATAGTTGTCGGGCGTTACGAAGGTCCCGAGCGACTACCGAGGACTGACGTGGTAGCGACCGGCGAGTTTTTGGTGTTTGTCCCCGTAAATCACGGTGTTTGCCCGGGAGTTCGCGGGGCATGTGACACAGTTTTGACACGAAGCTGCGTGTAACTTACCGCGTCCCCAATACGCAATCATTCACGGTGATCGACCGCCTATGACCCTCCCGATGGCTCTCGAAGAACTGGCCAGAAAGGCCGTGGACGGCGATTCAGAAGCACTGGACGGTTTGGTCAGAGCGCTGCAGGGAGATGTGTACGGGCTGGCTCTGCGGATGCTTTGGAACCGCGAGGACGCGGAAGACGCGACCCAGGAGATCCTCGTTCGCATCGTCACGCGCCTGTCGCAGTTCGAGTTTCGGAGCCGCCTGAAGACATGGGTCTACCGCTTGGCGGTCAACTACATCCTCGACCTCAAGAAGAGTCCGATCGAGCGCCAGCAACTCACGTTCGCAGCCTTCGCTGACAGCCTTGCGGCTGGCCTTGAACCCGCGAGTGCGACCGACACCGAGCAGTCGATGCTGATCGAGGAGGTGAAGGTGGGATGCAGCCTGGCGATGCTCCAGTGTCTCGATCGCCCGCACCGGATCGCCTTCGTGCTCGGCGACATCCTGGAACTGACGGGACCTGAAGCGGCCGAAGTCCTGGGCATCGAACCGGCGTTGTTCCGAAAGCGTCTACAGCTCGCCCGGGAATCGGTGGTCAGCTTCACCCGTGCCCACTGCGGCCTCGTGTCGGACGGCGCCGCCTGTCAATGCCATCGTCGCGTATCTTCGACCGCCGTCGCCACCTTCGATCACGGACACCCGCTGCACTTTGCACGTCGATCGACGTCGTTCCAGGAAGCGCGCGGACTGGTGCGTCAGGTTGAGAACGCGCGCTCAGCCCTCGCGCTCTTTCGCACCAGCGAGCCGCGTGCGTCGACAATCGACTTCGCTCAGCGACTCGTCAGCGGAATGATGCGGCCCTCCGCTCCCCCGGAGCGGTGAGTCCCTTCTTCACAGTGTCCAGTTCACGGCCCGTCCAACCCATGAGGAGATGTTTCCGGCGAGCCGCCTGAACAGGAACAGCGTCTTCACACCTGCGTGGGCATCGTCGTCCAATGATCATGAACAGACGACAGGCACTCACGGCGACGTTGACGATGGCCACTGCGGCGGCCGTGCGGGTTGGTGAAGCAGCGTCGGCTCGAGAACGGCCCGTTCAGGCCGCAGCCGGCGCCAACACCCTCTACCTGAATCCCGGCGCCGGCGCGGACACGAATTCCGGCGTCAAGGACGCCCCCCTGCGCTCGCTGGCCGAGGCCGCCAGACGGGTGAACCAGGACCCCGGCTCAGGTCCGATGACGATCCTCCTGGCAGAAGGCATTTATGCGGTTGGCGAAACGACCCTCCTCAAACCCGGGCAACGATCGTTCACGAAGGACAGCCGTCTCATTATTCGAGCCGAGCTGTTGCCGGACGATCCCGAGTGGCACATTGGCCGCATGCCCACCCTCATTCACACCATGCCGCTCTCAGGGACCTGGAATGGCCGGCCCGATCCGCTGGGGGGCGCGGCTGACGGCATGCTGATCGAGACCAGCCACGTCACCATCCAGGGATTGAAGATCCTCGGGATGCCTGTCGTCGAAGTCCCAGGCCTGGCGTCATCAAACGGCTGTACGCGGTCAGCCGATTGCGGCGCGACCTCGAGGATCTCGAAATCGCACAGTGCCTGTTTGCTGGCGAAGAGCTCACCAACCCGAATCACGTCGGCATCATTGCCAACGGGAACGGCATCAACGTGCATCACTGCATCTTCCGGGGCCTGAAGATCTCGGTCGTCTTCTGGACGCCCGGCAGCAGCGGTCACGCGATGACGAACTGCATCGGCCACGATCTCTATGGCAGCGGTGTCTGGACGGCAGGCATTGCGAACGACTTCGTGTACCGCAACAACGTCGTGAACAACTGCAACTACGTCTGGACCGCCCAGGGCGGCGGGTCTGCTCTGGCCGATGCCGGCGGTCGAGGCGGCCGACAGTCGGCTCCAGCGCCCGCGCGGCCACAAGGGCCCATCGAGTACCAGGTCGTTGGCAGCTACTTCGCCAACAACCGGCGCCTCGCCGGGTCCGGTACCGGAGCGAGGTTGGAGTACGCCGACATCGATCCGTCGTTCCTCAAGCTCACGGGTACGACGACGACCCAGCAGCCAGTCGAGTTCGAGCGCGATTCGACCAAGGTGAACTACCTGCACCCGGTCGCCGGATCAGAGGCTGCGAAGATTGGCGCCGGCTTGTTCACGAAGCCGCGGGCGTGAGGGCAGATTCCGAGAGTGATCCTCGCACTTGCTGACTGCCTTCAGCTATGGCATGCTCTTCAACCTTCGGAAGAGTGTCGCCGGACCGATCCCCAGGATCGCCGCCGCTTTGGTTCGGTTGCCGCCCACAGAGTCGAGCACGCGCAGGATGTGCTCACGCTCGATATCCGCCAGGGTGCGTTGCTGGTGAGGCGCCCTGGACTCGGGCCGCCGGATCTCCTCGGGCAGATCTTCGACTTCGACCCGCTTGCCGTGGGCCAGCACGATGGCGCGCTCGATGACGTTCTGCAGTTCGCGGACGTTGCCGGGCCACGACCATTGCACCAGTTGGTCGGCGGCGCGCGGCGCCAATCCCGTGACCGGCAGGTTCAGCCGGCTGGCAGTTTCCGCCAGAAATCGTCGCGCCATCGGCAGCACGTCGTCTGGCCGATCGCGGAGCGCCGGAATGCCTATCTCGATCACTCGCAGCCGGTAGTACAGATCCTGTCGGAAGCGCCCGGCCGACACCTCGGCGGTGAGATTCCGGTGCGTCGCGGCCAGCACGCGCACGTCGATGCGGCGCGTGCGGTTCTCGCCGACCCGGCGGAGCTCGCGTTCCTGAAGCACACGGAGAAGCTTCACCTGCATCGCGGCCGGCAGATCGCCCACCTCGTCGAGCAGCAGGGTCCCGCGGTTGGCCGCTTCGAAGAGTCCGACCCGATCCTGCGTCGCGCCGGTGAAGGCGCCGCGCACGTGACCGAACAATTCGCTTTCAATCAGGGCTTCGGGCACGGCCGCACAATTGACCGCAACAAACGGCTGCGCCGCTCGCGCCGACTCGTCGTGAATCAATCGCGCCAGCGCCTCCTTACCGACGCCGCTTTCGCCGGTCAGCAGCACGGTGGAGTCCACCTGCGCCACACGATGAACCTGGTCGAGTACGCCCTGCATCTTTTCGCTCTGCGCGACGATGCCGGTCGTCGGTTCCTGTACCTTGACCCGCGCCAGCTCGCGACGGCGCGCAGCGAGCGTCCGCTCGGTGCGCTTCAGGAGCTCGGTGACGTGTCCGAGGCTGTCCTCGAGGGACTCGCGACTGTAGAAGGCCAACTGGTCCTGCATCGTATCGCCCCAGGCCTCGGCCGTGTCGCCGGCCATGAAGCAGAACGCGTCCCCCTTCGCGCGGCACCGTTCCTCCACGCAGTAGATATGTGTGCCTTCGCAACAGCTGAGATACCCGCTCGCGAAGCCGCACAGCGTCCAACACACCGGCTCCGCCGACGCGCCGATGTGGAGCAGATGCTCCTGCGCCTCGTACGAGTCGCGCCACACCGATTCGGCAAAGTGCCGCGGTGACTCGCCCGGGGCCCGCGGCACGGCTTCGTAGACGAGGAACCCCTGGAGTTGATGCAGTCGGCCGCCTGCAAGCCGCCATTCATGGGGCGTCTCCCAGTTGAACGTCGTCTTGAGTGTTTCGGCGGTCCGCCAGCCGTGCGCATACCCGAAGCGGGTCAGAATGCCTCGCGCCGTCACCGCGCCGACGGTCTCAATCAGTTCCTTGCGCAGAACCCCGAGCGCCACCGTGTTCAAGAGCACGGCGCGATCCCCGGCGAACTGGATGATGCCGCCTTTGGGCTCGAAGTCGATCAGCTCCCGAAGGTCGAGGTCTCGCGCGCGCATGGTTACCCTCTCATTTTGAGAGCCCCAGAATATCGTAATGATAGAGCTTCACTCGTCGTCCGCGCATCGCTCTTTTAGAATCAATGAGTTCTGGCCAAGCGATGTTGGACGCCCAATTGCTGTATGGAAGGGCAAAGGAGTCCATGATGACCACAGCCACGACCGCAGACACCACGACCCGCACGCTCCAGATTGACCGCGCGCACTCCCAGGTGGAGTTTCAGGTCCGCCATCTCCTGAGCCGCGTGCGAGGCCGGTTCACCGACTTTGCCGGCACCATCCAGTTCGATCCGGCGACCCCTGGGCGGTCATCGGTGTCGTTCTCGGTGCAGACGGCGAGTATCGACACGAACCAGCCGGACCGGGATACGCATCTGCGCTCCGACGACTTCTTCGCAGTCGAGAAGTATCCGAGCCTCACGTTTGCGAGCACCCGTATTGTCGCCCGCGGCCCGGAGCAGTTCGAGGTCGCCGGTGAGCTCACAATTCGGGGCATCACGCGATCCGTCGTGCTCCCGGTCGCCTACCTGGGCGCGGCGAAGGATCCGTGGGGCAACGAGAAGCTGGCGTTCGAGACGGAGATCACACTCGACCGCAAGGAGTACGGCCTCACGTGGAACACGGCGCTCGAGGCGGGAGGCTTCCTCGTCGGCGACGATGTGCGCGTGACGATCTCACTGCAGGCGCAGTAATCACGAATCGAAACAGAGGAGAAATCGATGAAGAAGACATTGCTGGCACTGACCGTCATCCTCGGCGGCGCAATGGCCCTGACGGGCCAGGCGCAGCAGCGAGCGGCGACGCTCTCGACCGTCGATCAGCACCTCGCCACGTTCGACGATCTGGACTTCAACGTGTTCACGCACCAGAAGTGGGATGAGCTGAAGAAGAGCCACTCGAAGGACGTCATCGTCCACTGGCCGGACGGACATCAGACCAAAGGCATCGAGAAGCACATCGAGGATCTGAAGGCGATGTTCGTCTATGCGCCTGACACGCGCATCCTGGTGCACCCGGTGAAGTTCGGATCGGCCGAGTGGACGAGCGTGATCGGTGTGATGGAGGGGACGTTCACCGTGCCGATGCCGGTGCCCAACGGGAAGCCGATTGCCCCGACGGGCAATGCGTTCAAACTGAACATGAATACCGTTGGACGCTGGAATGCGCAGGGCACGATGGACGAGGAGTACCTGTTCTGGGACAACCAGACGTACATGCAGCAGCTGGGTCTGGCGAAATAGCCAGACTAGATAGGGCAGGGACTCGACATCATGGGCGTGACCGCAACGGACATTTTTGGAATGGCGCTCGACGCACAGCCAGCCGCGGCAGGCACGTACGGCGAACGACCGGCCGGCTGGCGATTGCCGGACGCCACTCGTCTCGGGAGGGTGCAACTGCAGGTCGCCGATCTTGAACGGTCGCTCGCCTTCTATCAGGGCGTGCTTGGATTGCGCGTGGCGGCACATTCGGCCGGCACGGCGGCTCTCTCGGCGGGGGGCGATGAGCGGATCCTCGTGGAGCTCGTGGAGCGCAAGGGGATCCGCCCTGCCCGTGGCGGCCGGCTCGGGCTCTATCACTTCGCGATCCTGTTGCCCGATCGTGGTTCCCTCGGGCGCTTTGTTCGCCACTTGTCGGGCCTCGGCATCCCGGCCGGATCGGCAGACCATCTGGTGAGCGAGGCCATCTACCTGCACGATCCGGATGGCCTCGGCATCGAGATCTACGCCGATCGTCCGCGCAATGAGTGGCGGCGACGCGGCCGTGAACTGATGATCGCGACAGACCCTCTGGAGATGAGAGGCCTGCTCGCCGCGGCCGGCGTGGAGCCGTGGATAGGCATCCCGGCCGGCACCGTCATCGGTCATGTGCACCTGCATGTCGGCGACCTTCAGCAGGGCGCGGCATTCTTCTCCGAGGCGCTGGGCTTCGATCGGATCACGTGGAGCTATCCGGGAGCGTTGTTCCTCGGTGCAGGCGGCTACCATCACCATGTCGGCACGAACACCTGGGCAGGACCGAACGCGCGTCCTTCGTCACCGGACGAGGCGCGCTTGCTCGAATGGACGATTCAGCTACCCGACCGTCAGTCGCTCCTGGGTGTCGGGGCGAATCTCGTTGCCTCCGGCCGTCCGGCCGACCACGGATCGGCCGGCGAGATTGTCACTCGTGATCCGTGGGGTATGGCGGTTCGTCTGCAGGCGCCCGCTCACGACGACCGTTCGAACTGATGCAGTAGTCAACCGAGCATCATCAGGAACGCAGATGCGCGCAGCGTGGTACGAGAAGCAAGGACCAGTACGAGAGGTTCTGAACATCGGAACGATGCCCGATCCGACTCCGGGCCCTGGTGATGTTCGGATTCGGATCGCGGCGTCCGGCGTCAACCCGGGCGACGTCAAGAAGCGGCAGAACGTCTTCGGCTATGGCATGCCGTTCCCACGCGTGATCCCGCACAGCGACGGTGCTGGCGTTGTTGATGTGGTTGGAGAAGGAGTTTCCGCCGACTGGATGGGCCGGCGGGTCTGGTGCTACGGCGCGCAGTCATATCGTCCCTTCGGCACCGCGGCTGAGTACGTCGTCGTGCCGCGTGCGCTAGCAGTCCCACTCTCCGACGGCGTCTCATTCGAACAGGGCGCATGCCTTGGCATTCCGGGCATCACCGCTCATCGCGCCGTTCACGTCGCTGGTTCCGTCGATGGCCGGACGGTTCTGGTGCAGGGAGCCGCGGGGGCTGTTGGTGTCTGTGCCGTGCAGCTCGCGCGTCGCGCCGGAGGCACCGTCATTGCGTCGGTGCGGTCATCCGGGGACGAAGCCATTGCGAGCCGAGCCGGCGCGCACCACGTTGTACGTGTGGGCGACGATCTGGTTGCCGGCGTCCGCGGGCTCGCGCCTGACGGCGTCGATCACATCGTCGAAGTCGCGTTCGCCGCGAACGTCGCGAGGGACCTGGAGGTGCTTGCGATCGGCGGATCGATCGCTACCTACGCGACGGATGTAGACACGCCGGCCATCCCATTCTGGCCACTGTTGTTCAAGAACATCCGGCTATGCTTCCTCGGCAGCGACGACTTTCCCGTTGAAGCAAAGCTCGCGGCCGCGACGGCCCTCAACGACGCCCTCGCGTCAGGATGGGAGGGTTTCGAGATTGCGGAGCGTTTCCCGCTCGAGGAGATCGACGTCGCGCACGAGCGCGTTGAATCTCCCGGGCGGCACGGACGCGTCGTGATGGTGCTGTAGGGTTCCCTGCCGCGATGTCCTGCGAAACTCTGGAAGCAGCTCAACGAAATCGCCGTAGGTGATCGCGGGGCATTGGCAGGTCTGACACAACTTCCCGCGATCCGCTCTCTCGTGCCCGCCAAATCGCTGAATGCAAACGTCATCGAGGAAACGCGGGGAAATCGCCGGCGTGTGCGATAATCTCTTTGCGGCCGCTTGCAAGTCGTTGATTCTAAAGATGGAGAGATGTCCGAGTGGTTGAAGGAGCACGCTTGGAAATTGCTCTGGCAGTTTGCGACGGCGTGCTACAGATTTCGATTACCGTTGCAGATCCAGAGAGTTAGCCGCGCGCCCGTCACATCGGTCGATCGCCGTAAACCTCGGTAGATCTCGCCAAATCGACAGGGTCACGTCACGGTTACGTCACAGTGGACCGCGGAGTG
>JANOJK010000542.1:0-4462 GCA_031408165.1 Acidobacteriota bacterium
GGGGCGGTTGGCCACCGCCAGCACCACCAGGCCCAGCAGCGTGCGCCAGTCGCGCCAGGTGTACTGGTCCTGCCCGATGAGCAGGAACCACTGCGTGAGCGGGTGCGCAGCCGAGAGTGCGCGCACGGTGTCCAGCGTGTAGCTGATGATGGCCTCGTGACGGGCGAGTGCCAGAGCAAGCCGGCCCTCCCGCCCTCGAGGGGTGTCTTACTTACAGGTCAGTTCGTCCGTTTTTCGTGACCACCTTCGCCAGGGCTACCGTGGGCCGCCGAAGCGCGCGGAGGTGGAGCGAATCGTCTCCACCATCTGCTCGTGAATGGCGCCGTTCGACGCGACCACCTCGCCCAGCCGGGAGTCGAACGGGCCGCCGGCAAGGTTGCTCACGCGGCCGCCGGCTTCTTCGATCAGGAGGGCGCCGGCCGACGCGTCCCACGGGTTGAGCCGGACCTCCCAGAAGCCGTCGAACCGCCCCGCGGCAACGTAGGCGAGGTCGATCGCCGCGCTGCCGAGGCGGCGCACCGCGCGCACCTGCCGCATGAAATCCGCGAACAACCCCAGGAGATACTCCCGCTCGGTGTCCATCGTGTAGGGAAACCCCGTGCACAGGAGAGAGTCGATCAGCGTGGCGGCAGACGACACGCGCATCGGCGCACCGTTGAGCCACGCGCCGCTCCCCTTCTCTGCGGTAAAGAGCTCCCGCCGGCTCGGATCGTAAATGGCCGCGACGATTGGCTGCCGGTTCCGCTCGAGCGAGCACGCGCAGCAGAAAATGGGCAGGCCGTGCGCGTAGTTCGTGGTCCCGTCGACGGGGTCGAACACCCAGCAGTACTCCGCCTCGTTCTGCCGGTCCCCGAGGGCCTCGAACTCCTCCGCCAGTACCGCGTGGCCGGGAAAGCGCCCGGCGATGAGCGCGCGGAACATGCCCTCGACGTCGCGATCGATCTGCGTGACGAGATCGATCGCCCCTTTCTTCTCGATGTGAAGATGATCGATGCCGGCAAGCTGCATCGCGCCGGCTTTCATGACCGCCTGGACGGCGGTCGCGAGGAAGAGCGGGGACAACGCCTCAACCACCGGCCGCGAGCTTCTTCACCATGCGGACTTCCATGCCCCCCTCGGGACCGCGCCGCAGCTCCACGTCGTCCATGAAGCTGCGCATGAAGAAGATCCCGCGGCCGCTCGACTTGAGCATGTTCTCCGGCGCGAGCGGGTCCGCCACATCGGTGGGCTCGAAGCCTTCCCCCTGGTCGATGACCTTGACCACCAGTTCGGTGGGACGGTCGGCGGGGGTGAAGGCGAACTCGATCGTGACGAGCTTGCCGCGGTCCTCGCGGTTGCCGTGCTTGATGGCGTTGATGACCGACTCGCGGACGGCGACCCCGATCCAATGGACCGCGTCCTCGTCGAACGCCGCCAGCTGCCCCATGCGGTCGCTGAGGACCTGCACCAGGTCCACCATGTCGAAGAGGCTGGGAATCTGCAGCCTTACGAGGCCGCCGCGCACCGTCATAGAAGGGCTAGCCTAGGATAATACAATATAGTCGCTCGATGTCTTCGACCACTGGATTCGCCCGCGTGGAGCCGAGAATTGTCCCGCGTGTCTCGCGCGTCGCCGGACGCCTGCGCGTCCCCGGCGACAAGTCGATCTCGCACCGGTATGCGATGCTCGCCGCCATTGCCGACGGCACGTCCCGCCTGGCCGGCTACGCCCCCGGGGCGGACTGCGCCGCCACGCTGGCGTGCCTCCAGGCCCTGGGCGTGCCGATTGTCCGGACGGACGCCGCCATCACGATCGAAGGGCTCGGGCTGGGAGGCCTGCGGCCCTCTGCCGGAGCACTCGACGCCGCGAACTCCGGGACGTCGATGCGTCTGCTGGCCGGCCTCATGGCCGCACATCCTTTCAGAACGGTCATCGGCGGCGACCCGTCGCTCTCGCGGCGGCCGATGCGCCGCGTGATCGAACCGCTGACCCGCATGGGGGCTTCGATCGGCGCCGCGGAGGGGCGCCCGCCGCTCACCATCGACGGCGCCGCGCTGCACGCCATTGCCCACGTGCCGGAGGTGCCGAGCGCGCAGGTGAAGAGCGCCGTCCTGCTCGCGGGGCTGCATGCGGAGGGACGCACGACGGTCGTCGAACCCTCCCTGACACGGGATCATACGGAGCGCGCGCTGCACGCGTTCGGCGCGCCCGCCGTTACGCAGGGGCGCTCGGTGTCGGTCGACGGTGGCCGGCGGCTCCGCGCGATCGATGCACTCATTCCGGGGGACATCTCCTCCGCCGTCTTCTGGCTCGTGCTGGCCGCGGGCACGCCGGGGTCCGACCTCGTGATCGAGGGAGTCGGACTGAATCCGTCACGCGCGTCCGTGCTGGACGTGCTCCGGCGGGCGGGGGCCGAGATCGAGCTTCTTCCGTCTTCGCCGGACGTGTCCGATGCCGAACCGATCGGGTCGATTCGCGTCCGGTATCACGACCCGCGCGCATTCGAGATTGCGCCGGAGGAAGTTCCCGGCCTCATCGACGAGATCCCGGGACTCGCGGCGCTCGCGGCGATGCATCCGGGCGGGCGCATGACGGTCCGCGGCGCCGGCGAGCTGCGCGTCAAGGAGAGCGACCGCATCACGATGCTGGCGCGGGGCTTTACAAACCTCGGCGTCCACGTGGACGAGTACGAGGACGGGTTCACCATCCACGGTGGGCCGCCCGCCGGAGGCGACGCCGACGCCGCCGGGGACCACCGGCTCGCGATGGCTTTCGCCATTGCCGGCAGCCGCGCCAGCGGTATCGTCCACATCACTGGCGCCGACGCCGTCGCAGTCTCCTACCCGGGGTTCTTCGACGAGCTCGACCGGATCGCGCGCGACACGTGACACCCGTCGACAAGATTTACCTCGTCGGCTTCATGGCGGCCGGTAAGACGACCGTGGCCCGTCTCCTCGCCGCGAGACTCGGGTGGCGCGCGGAGGACATCGACGAGCTCATCGAGGTCCGCGAGCGGCTGACGGTGGCGGATGTCTTCGCGAAGTACGGGGAGCCGTACTTCCGGGCGGCGGAGCGTGAGATTCTGGCGCGCCTGGTGCTGCCCCTGCGGCACACCGTCGTCGCCACCGGGGGCGGCACGTTCATGGATCCCGACAACGAACTGGCGATCAACCTCGACGGCGCGTCCGTGTGGCTCGACGTCCCGATCGACATCGTCATCGCGCGGCTCCCGCTCGACGGCCGGCGCCCGATGTCGGCCGACCGCGCGCAGATGGAGCGGCTGTTCGCGATGCGCCAGGCCGCGTACTCACGCGCGCACTTCCGCGTCGACGCCACCGTTCCTCCCCAGGAAATCGCCGAGCGGATCCTGGACGCCGTCAAAGTCGGCTGAGATGCGCTACCTGATTCTCTCGGACATCCACGCCAACAGCGACGCTTTCGACGCGGTCCTCGATCACGCCGCCGGCCATTGGGATCTCGTGCTGGTCCTCGGGGATCTCGTCGGCTACGGCGCGGAGCCGAACCTCGTCGTGGACCGCGTCAAGGGGCTCACCCCCAACGCCGTCATCCGCGGCAATCACGACAAGGCGGCTTGCGGGCTCGACGATGGGAGCCAGTTCAACGACGTCGCGCGCGGGGCGGCCCGGTGGACCGCCGCGCAGCTCAGACCGGAGAACATCGAATACCTGCGCCAGCTGCCCATGGGCCCGGTCCGGATCGACGCGCTGACGGAGATCTGCCACGGCGCGCCGTTCGACGAGGACCATTACATCTTCGACGGGAACGACGCCATGATGGCGCTCGGCGCGGCCCGGCGCCCGCTGTGCCTGTACGGGCACACGCACCTGCCGGCTGTGTTCAAGATCGTGGATGGCGACGTTTCTTCGTTTGAAGGGACCGCGCCGGATCCGGACCGCGAGACGGTGGTCCCGCTGCAGCGCGGCTCGCAGTATCTGATCAACGTGGGGTCGGTCGGCCAGCCGCGCGACGGGGACCCGCGCGCCGGCTACGGAATCGTGGACGACGAGGCGAGGGAGGTGCGGCTGTTCAGGGTTCACTACGCGGTGGAGCGGGCCCAGCAGAAGATCAGGGACGCCCGGCTGCCGTCGAGTCTCGCCAACAGGCTTGCGCTCGGCCGCTGAGCCGTCACGGGCCGACGGCCTCATCACAAAGACCACAAGGACCACGAAGTCCACAACATCCATTCGTGATCTTTGTGATCTTGATGATCTTCGTGCCTACGCCGTCGGCCGCTCGGAGCGCTTGGCCCGTTCTTCGCGGCGCTTCAGATCCGCGTTGTAGGCGTCGGCGGCGGCGCGGCTGCCGAGGATCCATCCGGCCACCATCCCGATCAGCAGTACTGCGGGGATCAGGATGAAGTGCACCGACGACATGGTGGCGAAATCCATGGGCTACTTCCCCCCGGACGACAGCCGGCGGCTGACGACCCCCATCTCGTGCTCGACTTTGGCCAGGCGGCTG
>JANOJK010000681.1:0-2199 GCA_031408165.1 Acidobacteriota bacterium
CGCCAGCGCTCCTCGCCGTACGACTCCAGCGACAGCAGTCCTTCGACCGACGCCACCGTCCGGTCGGCCCCCTCGCGATCCGCCTTGTTGACGACGAAGATGTCGGCGATCTCCATGATGCCGGCCTTCAGCGCCTGCACCTCGTCTCCCGCCCCCGGCACGAGGATGACGATGGAGATGTCGGCGGTGCGGACGATGTCGACTTCGTCCTGCCCCACGCCGACCGTTTCGATGAGGACGATGTCCTTGCCGGCGGCGTCGAGGACGAGCGCGGCGTCGGAGGTCGAGCGGGCGAGGCCGCCGAGGTTGCCGCGCGTCGCCATGCTGCGGATGAAGACGCCCGCGTCGGCGACGTGCGACTGCATGCGGACGCGGTCGCCCAGAATGGCGCCGCCGGTGAAGGGGCTCGTCGGATCGACCGCCACGACACCGACGCTCTTGCCCGCCCGGCGCAACTCGCCGATCAGGCGGTCGACCAGCGTGCTCTTGCCGGCCCCGGGTGCGCCCGTGATGCCGATCAGATAGGCGCGGCCCGTGCGGGCGAAGATGCGGCGGACGACCTCCGCCCCCTGCGGCGATTCGTCCTCGATGAGGCTGATCGCGCGGGCGACCGCGCGCGGGTCCCCCTGGAGAACGCGCTCTGACAGCGCGGCACGCGCGGCGGGCGTCGGCGACTCCGTCACTGGCTCAGGAGCTGGCGGGCGATGACGAGCCGCTGAATCTCGCTGGTCCCTTCGCCGATGGTCAGCAGCTTCACGTCCCGGAAGTACTTCTCGGCCGGATAGTCCTTCACGAAGCCGTAGCCGCCGTGGATCTGGACGCAGTCGTCGGCCACGCGGACGGCCGTCTCGCTCGCGTAGAGCTTGGCCATGGCGGACTCCTTCGTCATCCGCTTCCCGCGGTCCTTGAGAAACGCCGCGCGATACGTGAGGAGCCGCGACGCCTCGATCTTCGTGGCGGCGTCGGCCAGCTTCCACTGGATAGCCTGGAACGCGGCGATCGGTTGCCCGAACTGGTGGCGTTGCTTCGCGTACGAACGGGCAGCCTCGTACGCGCCCTGGGCCAGCCCGACCGATAGCGCGGCGATCCCGATGCGGCCGGCGTCGAGCACCTGCAGCGTGTTGATGAACCCCTGGCCTTCCTCGCCGAGTACCTGCGCGGACGGCAGGCGGCAGTCCTCGAAGATGACCTCGCTCGTGTCGCTCGCGCGCATCCCGAGCTTGTTCTCTTTCTTGCCGGCGCGCATGCCCGGCGTGCCGTGCGCGAGGACGAAGGCCGAGATGCCGCGGTTGCCCTTCGCACGGTCCGTCACCGCCATCACGACCATCACGCCGCCGATCGCGCCGTGCGTGATGAAGGTCTTGGCGCCGTTCAGGACCCAGCAGTCCCCCTGTCGCGCGGCGGCCGTCCGCATCGCGGCCGCGTCGCTGCCGGCGTTCGCTTCGGTGAGCCCCCACGCCCCGAGGACCTCTCCCTTGACCAGTCGCGGGAGGTACTGGGCCTTCTGCGCGCTGGTGCCGAACATGTTGATGTGCGCGGTGCACAGGCCGTTGTGCGCCGCCACCGACAGCGCGATCGCAGGGTCCACACGCGCCAGCTCCTCGATGCAGATGCAGTAGTCCACAGCCGACATGGCCGAGCCGCCGTACTCCTCGGCGAACTGGATCCCCATGAGACCCAGTGCGGCAAGCTTGGGCAGCAAATCCGGCGGAAACTGCTGCGCCTCGTCCCACTCCATGACGTGGGGCCGGATCTCCGATTCCGCGAATTCCCGGACGGTCCGGCGGAGAATGTGCTGTTCCTCGCTGGGTCTGAAGTCCACTCCTTCGATTATAGCGAGGCGCGGGGTGCGGAGGTTGGAGGTTGGAGGTTGGAGGTTGGAGGTTGGAGGTTGGAGGTTGGAGGTTGGAGGTTGGGGTACGATGAGTCATGCGAATCGCCAGCCTCAAACCTCCAGCCTCCAACCTCCTCGCCGCTGCCGTCCTCCTCATGCTCACCGCCGCCCCGGCGTCAGCCGACATCACCGGATTCCTCGGCGTGAACACGACGCCGGAACGTCGCGTGGTGAAGGGGGTCGCGGTCGGCGCGGGGATCCTGATTGCGGGGTTCGAGGTGGAGTATGCCGACACGAGCGAAGACCTCGTGCTCCGCGGCCCCCGGCTGCGCACGTTCATGTTCAACGGCCTGCTGCAGACGCCG
>JANOJK010000692.1:0-3046 GCA_031408165.1 Acidobacteriota bacterium
TTCGCGCTGTATCTGGCGCGCCGCGGCGGCGTGATCGCGGGCGGGGGGGCCATCCGGATCTCCGGCGGCCTCGTCCAGCTGTCCGGCGCCTCGACGCTGCCCGCGCATCGCCGCAAGGGGGTGCAGTCAGCCCTGCTGCGCGCGCGGCTCCTCGACGCCGCCCGCCAGGGCTGCGACCTCGCCGTGGTCACTACGGAACCCGCGTCGAAGTCGCAGGAGAACGCCCAGCGCGCGGGGTTCGAGCTGCTCTACTCGCGGGCAGTGCTCATCCGGCACCCTAAAGCCTAAAGCCCAAAGCCCAAAGCCTATTTGAGCGCGAGCCGGCGGATCGTGTGGTCGTCGGCCAGGTAGTAATACGCGTTTCCCCCGAGCGCCCCGACGGTGGCGGCCGGGGACGCGGCGAGCACGTGGCGCGGCTCGGCCCGCCCGCCGGACGGGTCCAGTGGAACGCGGACGATGAGCGAGCTGCCGGCGACGCGCTGGACCCCGATCAACGCGCCGGCCCGCCATGAGAGCGACTCGAAGTCGGTGAGCGCTTCAACCGACTTCACCGGCGTGGCCGACTTCGCGGCCAGGTCCACCCGGACGAGCCCGGTGTCCGCGCCCACATACAGGATGCGATCGTCGGCGGCCGCAAGCGCGGTCGGACGCCGCGCATCCAGGCGCATGACCAGGTCCAGGGTGCGGCTCCCCGGACGCAGCCGGAAGATCCGCGAATCGATCCAGTCCAGCGCGTAGACGACCCCATCGGGGGTGACCGTGACGTCGACCAGTCTCAGCGGCGACGCGCTCTCGGCCGCGCGCGCCTCGAGCAGCCCGCGCCCGGAGACGAGCTGCAGCTTGTGCAGGACGGACGATCCCCCATTGGGCTCCCCCTTCACGCTCGCCACCCATAGATCGCCGCGTCGCGCGTCAACGGTGAACGCCGTGAGGTCCTCGTAGAACCCCGCCGACGCCCCGCTGACGTAGTTGACGACGCGGCGGGAGACCTCGTCGATGACGAGCAGCCGGCGCGCCTTTCGATCGCCGAGCACGAAGCGCCGCGACACGGCGTCGTGCGCAAGGCCGTGCGCATCGATGCCGGGGGCGGCGAACTCGAGCACGTCAGAGTCACGCGCTGAAGGTGCAGAGGGTGCCCGGGGTGCTGACGGTGCCGGAGCTGACGGTGCCGGAGCTGACGGTGCCGGAGCTGGCGGTGGCGGCGCTGACGATGGCGGTGCTGAGGCTGGTGCGGCCGCCGGCTTGCCCGCGAGCGTCGCTTCCAGGTCCGCCCACGCCGGGAGGAGACGGACGAGGGCAAAATCCTGATGGGTCGCGGCGTCTGTCGTGACGCCCAGGTCCGCGATGCGGCCGAGCATCACGAGCGCGTCGCCGGGACGGCCGCTCAGCGCCTGCGCCCGCGCGAGGAGCTGCATCAGATCCGGATCGTTCGGCTTTCCCTTCTGGATGGTGCGCCAGGCCAGGTCGTGGAAGGTTTCGAAGTCCCCCCGCGCCGCCGCCGCCTGGGCCTCAGCGCGGCACTCGGCGACGTCCCGGCACGTGGCGGCGGGGGCCTGAAGGAGAAGATGGAGCAGAAGCTGAAGGAGAAGAAGCTCCACGTGGATCACCAGGTGCCCCTGTGCATCCCGGCTCGCCCGATCGGACGGACTGGCCTCGGGATGGTCCGTAACATGCTGACAGATTGATAGATACGGTCACATCGCTCGACTGGCAACGCCCCTCCGGGTCCCCCCTGAGAACGTCCAGTCTAGCCGTATGCTAGGATTTCTGTTTGGTCCAGACAGGAGTGCCCTTGAGAACCGTGCGTTCGGCCGGCTTCGCCTTGTTCTGCATCATCGTCGTCGCGGCCATCGTCGTGCCCGCGGCTCGTGCGCAGCGCCGCGCCGCGCCCGACGGGCGTCCGCGCGATGCGCGCACGCTGGCGCAGGAGAAGATCAGCCCGCGGGTCCTGACCGCGATTTACCACCGCCGCGGCGACGCGAAGGGGAAGACCGTTCCGGCGGCAGGGGGCGGCGTGCGCATCGACCGGCACGGACGCGCCCTGGTGGACGTGCGCGCGCAGGTGCGGCCCGAGCTCGAAAAGAAAGTCAAGGCGCTCGGGGGCGTGGTCGTGTCGCGGTCCAAGACCTACGATTCCATCATCGGCTGGATGCCCCTGCTGACACTCGAGCGGCTCGCCGCCGACCCGACGGTCCGACTTATCCAATCCGCGCAATAGACATCTTCTAAAGCCGGAGTCTCGCAAGATGAAGCGAGTTTTGCTCGGCCCCGGCTTTAGAATCTGTCTCAGGGCTTCGGCGGCGGGACCGGCCACTCCCCGCGCGGGTGCCCGCATCGGCGGGCGCGCCAACCTTGCACGGATGTAAGTGAAACCGATTGGCACCCCACGGCGTCATACCGTTGACAGCCTCTGCCTGGCTGCATCGCGGGGCGAGCCAATGCCGAAACTGGAATACGACGTCTGCGCCCGCTGCGGTGTGTTGTTCGACGATCAGGGTGAGAACGGCTGGTGGATCCGGGAGGGCCTCTGGTGGCATGAGTGCGAGACCAAGCGTCCCGCCCGGATCGTCGTCCGCAAGCTCGAGCTGACCAAGAGCAACGCCACCGCGGCTTAACCCAACCCTAATATCCGGCGGGCGCGAATCTGTGCCCGCCGGCGCTTCAGCTCCAGACTCCGGTACTTTTCAGCGCCCCTCAAGACCTCGTCCAGCGGCGTGGCCAGGCGCAGGCCACGCCTGTAGCCCCTGCCCGGCGGGGACATCATTCCGAAATCGAGGCGCATCGAGCCCATCCGCTTCATGGGGTGGACTGTAGCGAAGGTGCGTGACAGGCGAGGTCACTTCAGCCGTACGCAGAATTTGCGCGGTTGTCGTTGACCTTGGCGGGTCGTATATCGCAAAATCTTACAGTCGTCCGTCCCGGGCGTCTCCCTCAATTCATCCGTCGCCCGCCTTCGCCGTCGGCTTCGGCGCGCAGGCAAGAGGTCGTTTTTCATGAAGTCCAGACTCGTCCGCGGGCTTGCCGTGTGTCTCGCGCTGATCCTCGT
>JANOJK010000694.1:0-4572 GCA_031408165.1 Acidobacteriota bacterium
GCCAGGTCTCCACTTCGTTGCGCGGCTGCGTGATCACCTGCGCGCCGGTGGGCACGGGAACAAGAAGGCCGCGGCGCGAATGCTGGGGCTCAGCCGCCGCGCGCTCTATCGCCGCCTGGAGCGGCTCGATCTCGGAGACACGATCATGCGCCGCCGCGAACCCGGGCTCGAAGCCGTGGGCGTGTAGTCAGAGACGCGTGCGGTGAGGCGGAATTCGTGGCACAATCCCCTTGTCCGTGCCCGACTTTGAGCCCGTCATCGGCCTCGAGATTCACGCGCAGCTGCTGACCGACACCAAGATCTTCTGCGGGTGCTCCACGCGGTTCGGCGCGGAGCCCAATACGGCATTGTGCCCGGTCTGCCTGGGCCTGCCGGGGGCGCTGCCGGTGCTGAACCGACGCGCCGTGGAGCTCGCGACGCGCGCCGCCCTGGCGCTCGGCTGTCAGGTTCACCTCGAGTCCATCTTCGCCCGGAAGAATTACTTCTATCCCGACCTGCCCAAGGGCTACCAGATTTCCCAGTACGACCGTCCGCTGGCGACGCGCGGGGCCATCGCCTTCGCGTTTGACGGGCGCGCCGTCACGGTCGGCATCACCCGCGTGCACATGGAAGAGGATGCGGGCAAGTCGCTGCACGACCTTGACGGGGGGCTTCGCCCCCCGGTCCCCCCTTCCGCGCTCGCTCGCGGGGGCCCGACGCCCCGCTCCGCTCGCGCGGCCGACGCCGACTGCGTGACCTACCTCGACTTCAACCGGAGCGGCGTGCCGCTCATCGAGATCGTCACCGAGCCGGACCTGCGCTCGGCCGCCGATGCCGCCGAAGCGTTCAGCCGCGTCCGCGAGGTGCTCGTCGCGATCGGCGTCAACGACGGCAACATGGAAGAGGGCAGCCTGCGCTGTGACGCGAACGTCTCCGTGCGTCCTTTCGGCGAGCCGGCGTTCGGCGTGAAGACCGAGCTCAAGAACCTCAACTCCTTCCGCCACGTGCAGCGCGCCATCGAGTTCGAGATCGCGCGCCACGTGCAGGCGCGCCGCGACGGCACCCCCCTCGTACAGGAAACGCGCTTGTACGATCCCGCGACCAACCGGACGACGGTGATGCGGACGAAGGAGGAAGCGGACGATTACCGGTACTTCCCCGAGCCCGACCTGCCGCCGCTCACCCTCGCCGCCGCGTGGATCGAGCAGATCCGCGGGTCGCTGCCCGAGCTGCCGGAGGCGCGCCGACGCCGTTTTGTCGAACAGTACCGCCTGCCCGAATACGATGCGGGGGTGCTCACGCAGTCGATGGCGCTCGCGGACTACTTCGAACAGGTCGCCGCCGGCGCCGGCAACCCGAAGGCGGCGAGCAACTGGGTGATGGGCGCGCTCACCGGAAAACTGAACGAGACGCGTGGCTCGATCGAGGCGTCGCCGCTGCCGCCTCAGGCGCTGGCGGAGCTGATCGTCCTCATCGACACCGGCGCCGTCACCGGCCCCGTCGCCAAGGACGTCTTCGAGAAGATGTATGCGTCCGGCGGCCGTGCGGCCGACATCGTGGCCGCAGAGGGGCTGGCCACGATCGACGACCCCGCGGCGATCGACGCGATCGTCGCCGCGGTCCTCGACGGCCACGCCGGACCGGTCGCGGAGTACCGGGCCGGCAAGACCAAGACGTTCGGGTTTCTCGTCGGACAGGTGATGAAGGCGACGGCGGGGAAGGCGGACCCCGCGCGCGTGCACGAGAGCATCAGGCGGGTGCTCGGCGATCCCGCGGGTACGCCGCGATGATCGAGGCGCAGCGCGTCTCCAAGATGTACAGCCGCGGCGTGTATGCGCTGCGCGAGCTGTCGCTGCGCATCGACAAAGGGGAGTTCGTCTTCCTCACGGGCCCGAGCGGCGCCGGCAAGTCGACGCTGCTGCGCCTGCTGCTCCGGCAGGAAATTCCGAGCGAAGGGCGCCTCGTCGTGGGGCAGCGCGATCTCGCCAGGCTGTCGGTCCGGCAGGTGCAGGCCTACCGCCGCTCGCTCGGGTTCGTGTTCCAGGACTTCAAGCTCCTGCCCAGCAAGACCGTGCTCGACAACGTCGCCTTCGTCCCCCGGGTGCTCGGCATGGCGCCGGCCCAGCAGCAGCGCCGCACCTTCCAGGTGCTGAAATGGGTCGGCCTGCAGCACCGGATGAACGCGTATCCGATGGAGCTGTCCGGCGGCGAACAGCAGCGCATCGCGATCGCCCGCGCGCTCGTCAACGACCCGGTGATCATCCTGGCGGACGAACCCACCGGCAACCTCGATCCCGACCTGTCGCTCGAGATCATGAATCTGTTCCGGGAAATCAACGCACGCGGCACCACCGTGCTCGTCGCCACGCACGACCGCGAGCTGATCCGGCGCGTCGGGCGCCGGACGCTCTCCCTGGACCACGGCAGCGTCGTGGAGGCGAGCTAGACACGAGATGCGCGCCATCCAGTACTTCTTCAGCGAAGCCACCGAGAGCCTCTGGCGCAACCGGACGGCCGCGCTCCTGTCGATGCTGACCATCGCCGCCGGCCTGTTCGTGCTCGGCTTCTTCCTCATGATCAACGCGAACATCGGGCGTATTGTCGGGCGCTGGAGCGACGCCGCGGAGCTGGCGGTGTATCTGCGCGACGACGCGAAGCCGGATCAAGTCGCGACGATCGAGGAGATGTTGACGAAGAGCGGCCTCGCGGCGTCGGTGCAGCACTTCTCGAAGGAGGACGCCCGCCGGGAGTTCGCCCGCGATTTCCCGGACCTCGCGGCGGCGGCCTCCGGCCTCGAGCGCAACCCGTTCCCCGCGTCGTTCGCGGTCCGGCTGAATCCCAGCGCGCAGGCCTCGAGCGACGCCGTCGACAACATGGTGGGCGTGCTCAACGGCGTCGCCGGCGTGGCGGACGTGCGCTACGACCGCACCTGGCTCGCGCGGCTGGGCGCGACCATCCGCGTCATCCGCGGCGTCGGACTGGTCATCGTCCTGCTCATGGCCTTCGCCAGCGCGCTGACGGTGGCGAGCGTGGTCCGCCTGGCGGCGCTCGCGAGGCAGGCCGAGATCGAAATCATGCAGCTCGTGGGAGCGCCGTTCGCGTACATTCGCGGTCCGTTCATCGCGGAAGGAATCATCCAGGGGGGCATCGGGGCGGTGGTCGCCATCCTGGTGCTGCTGGCGACCTTTGCGGGCATCCGGGCGCGCTTCGGCACCGTCATGGCCGAGGCGGTGGGCCTCTCCGGTATGGCTTTCGTGCCGACGCAGATCCTCCTGCTCCTGGTGGTGGGGGGCATGGCGCTCGGATGTCTCGGCGGATTCGTCGTGGCACGGGGGGTCCGGTAGTGCCCACGGATACATCCCGTTGACAGACTCTGCGGCCCGCGTTTAAACTCGGTCCATCAGTCCCCGTTCATGTCCCACGCGAGGAGTCGCATGGCACGCTTAGTCCCGGCGAGGAATTCGGGCGAACCGCTTCCGATGACCGACTTTTATCGGGAAGAATTCCTCAAGCACCGGCAATGCCTCGCGCAGCAGCGCGAGTACTATTCCGAACAGGCGATCACCGAGGTGGACGCCGCCATCGCGCGCATCCTCAACCGGCTCGAGCTGCTCTGCGCGAAAGACGATGCCGACCAGTTGATGAGCGGCCTCCTTCGCAAGTTCGACAGCGTGACCGGCCTGTCGGCCTGGTCCGACCCTTCCCAGCTTCACTGAACAACAACCCGGACGCCGCCTCGCTGGCACGGCTGCGTACCGATCTCCGCGCCATTCTCGAAAGCGCGCTGCGTGCGTGCGAACCCGGTCGCCTGCTCGCGCGTGCGCTCGCCTCGAATCCCGTCGCCACCAGCGCACCGGTCGCGGTGTGCGCCGCGGGGAAGGCGGCGCGCCCGATGGCCGACGCGTTCGCGCGTATCCACCAGGGGGTCATCCGGGACGTGCAGGTTGCCGCCGGCGCGCATCCGCTGCCTGACGCGGAGAGTGTGAAGGCGGGGGCCCGCGCCCTGACGCTCGCGGCGCAGTCGCGCCTCCGCGGTGATCGTCTCGTCGTCCTGCTGTCAGGCGGCGCCTCCTCGATGCTGGCCATGCCGGCGGAGGGCATTCCGCTGGAGGACAAGCGCGCGCTGACGGCGCTGCTGTTGCGGAGCGGACTGCCGATTGGGGGCATGAACGCGGTCCGGAAGCACGTGTCCGCGGTGAAGGGCGGCCAGCTCGCGGTCGCGGCGGGCTCGTCGCTCACCTTCGCGCTGTCCGACGTGCACGGGCCCGTCGAGGACGATCCCTCCATCATCGGGTCCGGCCCGACTGTGGGCGATCCCACGACGTTCGCCGACGCGGAGCGGACGCTTCGCGAGGCGGGACTGGGGGACGCGGTGCCGGCGTCGGTCCGTGAGCGCCTGTCACGCGGCGCCCGGGGAGAGGCCGCTGAAACGATCAAGCCGGGCGATCCGCGCCTCGCGGCGGCGGCGTTCGTGCTCGCCGGATCACGCCGCGACGCGATGGAGGGTGCGCGCGAAACCGCCCTGGCGCTCGGCTACGACGTCGAGTGCGTCGGGCCGCCGACTATTGGGGAGGCGTCGGTCGCCGGGCCCCG
>JANOJK010000713.1:0-1604 GCA_031408165.1 Acidobacteriota bacterium
TGCCGTAGACGGCCGTCGGCACGGGCGCGACCTCGGTCTCACCCATCCAGGCCGTCGCGAAGGGCACGAGCGACAGCCAGAAGAGCAGATGCAGATTCGCCCAGAGAATGCCGCCGGTGACGCGGGCTGCCACGTGAAACAAGTGGTGATGGTTGTTCCAGTAGATGCCGAGGAAGACAAAACTGAGGACGTACGCGCTGAACTTCGGCGCCAGAAACCCCATCGCCGCCCAATCGTGTCCCTCGGGCGTCTTAAATTCCAGGACCATGATGGTGATCAGGATCGCGATCACACCGTCGCTGAACGCTTCGAGTCGGGTTTTCCCCATGGCTGTCTGGTGATTCTACTCAACGTGAGACAATTCTCCGCGTGAGGCTGTTCCGCCCGGTGCCGCGGCGTGTCGCGCGCGTCGTGTCGCTGCTCGTCGTTTCCGGGTGGATCGTGACGATGGGGGTGGTGCTGAACCGCGCCTACGTCCAGGCGCGCTCGTTCAACCTGGCGACCGACCTCGCGCAGTACGGGACCGCGGCGGAGTGGCGCGGCGTCTACTATCGCGGCGAGAAGATCGGCTTCACGGTCAGCCAGACCACGGCGACCGCGGGTGGTTTCGAGCTGCGCGAGGACGCCCGTCTCCAGATGTCGCTCCTCGGCGCGACGACCGCGGCCGCGATCCGGACGTCCGCGCAGCTCGATCGCGGCTTTGTTCTCCAGTCCTTCGACTTCTCGCTCGACCCCGGCACCGGGCCCGTGCAAGTCAGCGGCCGCGTGTCGGGGAAGCACATCAGCCTGACGATCAAGACGCAGAGCGGCACGCAGACCGAAGAGCGCGACCTCGAGGATGTCCCGGTCCTCAGTCTGAACCTGCCCCGGCGTCTCGCCGCGCAGGGGTTCAAGCCCGGCACGCAGCAGCGGTTCGTGGTGTTCGACCCGGCGACGCTCAGAAGCGAGACGGTGACGATCGACATCGGCAAGCGCGAGGTCGTGAACGTCTTTGCGCCGGCGGTCATGAGCCTGGGCGGCCGGCAGGTGCGAAGCCGCACCAACCGCCCGATCCCGGCGTTCCGCGTCGAGCTCGCGTTCGCGGGGCTGCGCACCTCGTCGTGGGTCACCGACACCGGCGAGGTCGTGCGCGAGGAGAGCCCGCTCGGCCTGCTGTCGGTGCGCGAGTCGCCTGAAGACGCCCAGCGGCTCGCCATCGGCGGGCGTATCCAGGGGGATCTCCTCGAGTCCGCAGCCGTCCAGCCGCGACGGTCGACGAAAAACCGCATCGACGATCCGCGTGACGTGCGCAGCATCCGGATCCGGATCGAAGGCGCCGATCTCACGAGCCCGGAGATGCGCGGGGCGGGGCAGTCGATCGAAGGGGACGTGCTGCAGATCGTCGACGCGCGCTCGCTGCGCGCCGAAGCGGCCGACCCGGACGTCGCGCGCTACCTGCGGCCCGAGCCGCTGATTGAGAGCGACGACCCGGCCATCATCGCCGAGGCCGACAGGGCCGTCGCCGGCCTGACCGACCCGCGCGCCCGCGCGGAACGGCTCACGCGGAGCGTCAACGCGATGCTCGACAAGAAGCCGACCGTCAGCCTGCCGTCCGCGCGCGAAGT
>JANOJK010000719.1:0-4186 GCA_031408165.1 Acidobacteriota bacterium
CCTTCGCGCGCCCCACCAGAAGGTGATCCTTCCCGACCTCGCGGCGGGCTGGTCGATGGCCGACATGGCGGCCGGCGATCCTCGCGAGATGGCGTGGCGCGAGCTCGCGGAAATGGGCGTGGACGTCACGACCCTCGTCCCCGTGACGTACATCAATTCATCGGCGGAGATCAAGGCGTTCGTCGGCGCGCACGGCGGCGTGGTCTGCACGTCCACGAACGCCGCGGCCGTCATGACGTGGGCCTGGGAGCGCGGCGAGAAGCTGATGATGCTGCCCGACCAGCACCTCGGACGCAACACCGGCTGGAAGCTGGGCGTGCCGCTGGACCGCATGGCGGTGTGGGATCCCCACGAGACCTGGGGCGGTCTCACCCCTGAGCAGGCGAAGCAGGCAAAGCTGCTCCTGTGGAAAGGACACTGCTCGGTCCACACGCGCTTCAACGTCCAGCAGATCGAGGCCTTCCGCAAGAAGCATCCGCTGGGCAAGGTGATCGCGCACCCCGAGTGCACGCTCGACGTCGTGCAGGCGGCCGACCTGAGCGGTTCGACCGAGTTCATCATCGACGCGGTCAAGAAGAGCCCGGCGGGCTCCGTGTGGGCGGTGGCGACCGAGGTGCATCTCGTCAATCGCCTCGCCGCGCAAGTGGCCCCGGACCGCACCGTGGTGACCCTCGATCCGTTCGGCTGCCTGTGTTCGACAATGTTCCGCGTGTCGCCGAACCACTTGCTCTGGATCCTCGAGGGGCTGCTCGAGGGACGGATCCACAACCAGATCGTCGTTCCGGACGAAATCAAGCGCCAGGCGAAACTGGCGCTCGACCGGATGCTCGAGATTCAGTAACGTGTAGTGTCCGGCTGTCGCCGGGCCGAGGAGAGTAGATGGCTCATTCAGTTCCCCCCCTGCCGTACGACTACAACGCCCTGGAACCCCACGTCGACGAGCAGACGATGCGGATCCATCACGACAAACACCATGCGGCTTACGTGACCAACCTGAACGCGGCGATCGAGAAGCACCCCGAGCTCCAGAACAAGAGCGTCGAGGATCTCATCAAGGGCATCAACACGGTGCCCGAGGACGTCCGTACGGCGATCAGGAACAACGGCGGCGGCCACCTCAACCACACGATGTTCTGGGAGATCATGGGGCCCGGCAAGGGGGGGGCGCCGCAGGGCGGGATCGCCGCGGCCATCACGTCCACGTTCGGCGACTTCGAGAAGTTCAAGACGCTGATGAACGACGCGGGCGTGAAGCGCTTCGGGAGCGGCTGGGCGTGGCTGGTCGACGTCGGCGGCAAGCTGGTGATCGAGAGCAGCGCGAACCAGGACAGCCCGCTCATGGAAGGCAAGAAGCCGATCATCGGGATCGACGTGTGGGAGCACGCCTACTACCTGAAGTACCAGAACCGCCGGCCCGACTATCTCGGCGCCTGGTGGAACCTCGTCAACTGGGACGCGGTCAATAATCGGTTCAAATAAGAATCGGGTAATCGGATGATCGGGCAATTGGGTAATTGGGGAAGCACACCCCAATTACCCGATTACCCAATTACTTTCATTTCCCTGTTCTCTTCGTTTCGTTCCAATAGATCTTGACGTTGCGCGTGGCCCGGCCCGACGCGACGAGATCCGGGAGGCGGTCGCCGTTGAAGTCCCCGACCAGCAGATCCTCCGTGTCCATGCCCCCCTCGTCCACCATCATCTTCGACTCGAGGGCGCCGTCGCGGTTGACGAAATAGATCGCCACGCCAGGTGTCCCGCGGCGCCAGCCGACCGCCAGTTCCTCGTCACCGTCGCCGTCGAAATCGGCCCAGCCGAGAGCATGGCCCTCGGTGAGGGCGGTTTCGATCGTGGTCTTCGTCCACAGCGGCGCGCCCGGTTTCTCCACGTAGACCGCTACGCCCGCCCCGTGCCACGGCTCGACGGTCGCGAGCACGCGGCGTCCGCCGACGCGCCCCAGTTTCACCTCGCCGGGCGACCCTTCACCGATCGCCGTGCGCGTCCACGTGCCGTCCCTGCCGCGCTTCCAGGATGTCAATCCTTCATGGCTCGCCGTGACGAGCTCGTCCTGCGGGTCGGTGTCGATGTTCATCGACAGGAAATTGTGCTGGATGTGGTTGGCCTGGCCCGCGACCTCCATCGGCCACGGGTCAGCTTTGGGATTCGCGGGAACCTTGAAAACCAGGAGCCGCGCAGCGGGGCCCTCGGCGCCCCTGGCTCCCGCGCCGTGCAGCGGCGCGACGATCAGCTCGAGCTTCTTGTCGCCGTCGACATCGGCCCACTTGATGCGATGCAGGGTGGGCTCGGCGGAAATCGGGAACACGTCCCACGCCGGCGTCGTCCCCGCCGCGTTCTGTCTGACCCACTGCAGGGTGCCGGTGTTCTGCCTCGTCCATCCCGCACCGAGCGCGACATCGAGGCGGCCGTCGCCGTCGATGTCGTGGGGGGCGATCGTCACGTTGTCGGCCGTGGTCGCCCCCGCCGCCAGGATGACGGACTTCTCCCAGCCGGGCGCCTTGAACCACACGAGCTCGGTACCGCTGATGGCCAGGATATCCGGCAGCGTGTCGCCGTTGACGTCACCCGATGCCACCGCGTAGCCGACTCCGAAGTCCTTGGCAATCTCCTGCTGGCGAAACTTCAACGGACCTGGTGAGACGAAACCGGTCGGCCCCGGAGTCTGCAGGCGAGCCTCGGCGCCCGCCAGCACCACAACCCCGAGTCCGAGGCTCGTCGCGACGATCTGCGCACAGCGCCGGCGTGATGGCTTCATGGCACGGTCAGTCTAAACGAGGATCAGGAGCACGACCCGATTACCCGATTGCCTTCAGGATTTCTTCCTGTGCCGGATACTCCCGTTGGTTATCGCCCACGAACGAGTATGAGATGGTCCCGTCCGGCTCGATCAGGAACACCGCAGGGCGCGAGATGTTCAACGCGTCAAGGCCCAGGCGGTGCCAGACCCCGTACGCGCGCACCATGTCGCGCCGTTCGTCGATCAGGATGTCGAACGGGAGTCCCGTCTCCTCGACGTAGCGCCGGACCGCCTCGCGGTTCTGCGCGAGCACGCCGGCGACCTGAATGCCCCGGGCGGTGTAGGCGGCGATGTTGGCGGCGAGCTCACCGAACCGGTGGCGGCACTGGGGTCACCAGGTGCCGCGGTGAAACGCCAGCAGCAGCCGGCCGCGCGCCAGGAAATCAGCGAGCGTCCGCGCGCGCCCCTTCTGATCCGTCAGCGAGAACTCCGGCGCACGAGCGAGCGGGGATGCATGCATCAGAACAGCTTCACGTCCACGAGCTCGCCGGCTTCGACGATGTCGACCTGCGCCGGGATCTCGAGATAACCGTCCGCGTGGGCCATGCTCGTGATGTCCCCCGAGGCCTTGAACGCCGGGACCGCTGAGCCGTCCGCGATGCGCACGGTGTAGAACTGGTGGCGGCCGGTCGTCGACACGATCCGGCGCGCGAGCGGAACGCGCACGATCTGCGGGCGATACGCCGGCAACCGCGCCATGCGCCGGAGCATCGGGACCAGGAACAGGTAGCCGTTCGAGAGGCACGATGTCGGATAGCCCGGCATCCCCAGCACCGGCCGGCCGTCCACATGTCCGAAGACCGTCGGCTTGCCCGGCTTCACCGCCACGCCGTGGAAGAGGACCTCGCCGCGCTCGACGAGTACGTCGAGGATGAGATCGCGTTCCCCCACCGAGCTGCCGCCCGAGAACACCAGCAGGTCCTCAGCGACCGCCGAGTCGATGGCGGCCGACAGCGCCTCGATGGTGTCCAGCGCCGTTGACAGCGGGACCGGCTCCCCGCCGTGCGCCGTGATGATCGCGGAAAGTGTGAAGCGGTTGATGTCGTAGATCTGCCCGGGGCCGAGCGGGTCTCCGGGTTCCACGATCTCGTTGCCGGTCGAGAGGATGGCGATCCGCGGCCGGGCGTAGACCTCGACGTCGATCGTGCCGACCGCCGCCAGCGCGCCGATCCGGCTCGGGTTCAACACGTCGCCTGCCCGGAGCACCGGCTGACCCGCGCTGATGTCCGCCGCGCGACGGCCGACATGCTGCCGTGGATAGACCGGCGTCTGAATCCGGACCTCGTCCGAGCCGGCGATCGCCTCGGTCTCTTCCACCATGACGACCGCGTCCGCCCCCCGCGGCATGGGCGCGCCCGTCGCAATCTGGAC
>JANOJK010000759.1:0-5411 GCA_031408165.1 Acidobacteriota bacterium
TTGTGGAGACGCCGTTGGCGTCGTGGTGTCCTGGTCCCACGGCCTCAATGTGCGCGCAGAGCGCCGCCGTGACCTGGTCGGCGCTCTGCAGGCCGCTCACCCTGCCGAAGCGCGGGCGGTCCTGGTAGTACTCGATCACCGGCGTCGCGAACTCCGCGTACACCGAGAGGCGGCGCCGCACGGTGTCGGGATGATCGTCCGGCCGGTGGATGAGGTTCCCGCCGCAATAGGTGCAGCCGTCCCGATCCTCATCCTCCTGCATCGACTGCGTGATCGCGCACGCGTCGCAGATACGGCGCGACGCGAGGCGGCGGATGATGTCGTCATCGGACGCGACGAGCAGGACGACGACGAGCGTCGCCGGATCCAGGATCGTGTCGAGCGTGGCGGCCTGCGCGGGCGTCCGCGGGAACCCGTCCAGAATGCACCCCCGTGCCGTGTCGGGCGCGCGCAGCCGTTCCCGGACGAGGTCCGTGATCAGACTGTCGCCGACGAGGGCGCCCGCGGCGAGCGTGTCCGCGACCTGAAGTCCCAGCGGCGTTTTCGCCTTGACGGCGCCGCGCAGGATGTCACCGGTGGAGATATGCGGGACCCCAAGCCGCTCGGCAATCCGCACGGCCTGCGTCCCCTTGCCCGACCCCGGAGCGCCGATCAGCACGACGTGATGCAATCAGTGCCGTCTCACTTGATCGCCGAGTAGTCGGTCGGCGTCATGTAGACCGACTCGACCTTGGCGACGATCGGCCCGGCAAGCTCGGTCTCCGTCTTCGCCTTGAGCCAGGCCGGGTCGGCGCGAAAGGCGGCCCAGCTCGTCGTCGCCGCTTCGCGGCTCGCGTGCTCGAGGATGTAGATGAGGGTCGTGCCCGCAAGCGGCCCTTCGGATGGTGTCCAGTACCCGACGTTCTTCATGTTGTGCTTTTCGAAGAGGCGGCGGGTGTGATCGCGGAAGCGCGCGTTGACGTTCGCGAGCTTGCCTTCCGCAGCCGTATAGGTCCGCATCTCGAACACCCGCCCGGACGCGGGCTGCGCGGCCGAAACCAGCGCGGCGGGCGAGGAGGCGCGGCCGAGAGCGTACCCGGCGAGCAGGAGGAGGAGGGCGGCCATGAACTTTGTCTTCATGGCCTGGAGCTTATCTCAGGCCGAAGGCAAACGCCCTCCGGCTGCACCCGGCAGGCCGGAATCCTCGAGCCGCGCGTAGATCAAAAAGCGTGGAATCGCGCCGACAAAATCGTCCTACCGCCCTTATTCTACCCAGACCCTGAAACTTTTTTCCCGCCGCGGGGTTCTTCTCCCAGGTGAACGACGGCCCAGGCTACGGCAGGCGAGGTCGCGGGTATGACCGACGTCAGCCTGTTTGAGGCATTCGTCCGGAGGTACCAGGACATGGTGTACGGCACCGCGGTTCGGCTGCTCGGCAGCCCGGCGGACGCGGAAGATGTCGCCCAGACCGTGTTCATGAAGGCCTTTCAGCGCTTCGACGAGGTCGGCGCCAGCGCCGCCGCGGCCGGCTGGCTGAAGACGACGACGCGGAACGTCTGCCTCAATCACCTGTCGCGGTACCGCGCCCGGTGGCAGTTCTTCAGCGAGCTGACGCGACCCGACCAGGCGGGCGGCGGGGACTACGCCGACACGCTCGTGTCGCCCATTTCCCACGCGCTCGATCTGGAGCAGGCCGAGATGAAGGAGGCGCTCGAACGGGCGCTCCGGTCGCTCCCGGATCACCAGCGCGTGCCGCTCGTGCTGTTTCACTTCGAGGAGCTGAACTACCAGGAGATTGCCGACGCGCTCGGTGCGTCGCTCGCCAAGGTCAAGACCGACATCCACCGGGGCCGCGAGGCGCTCAAGCGCCTGCTGCCGGAACGCTCATGATCCCCGACATCCCGGGCAAGGCGTCTACGCCGGCGGACGATCTCGAACGCCTTGCCGATCGCGAGCTGCGCCGTCTGCCGGCCCCGCGCGCGCCGCACACGCTGCTCCCGCGCGTCATGGCGGCGGTGCAGGCGTGGGCCGGCCGGCCGTGGTACTCGCGGGCCTGGTTCACCTGGCCGCTCGGCTGGCAGGTGGTGTCCGCTGCGGCGCTGGTGCTCGTGGTCATCGGGGGCGCGATGCTCGCGCCGCGCGTCCAGGCCGCGGGGTCGAGCGCGATCGCCGCCGTCCAGATCGTCGTCGGGGGCGTTCCCGACGTCACGCGGCCGGTCGAGACCACGGCGAACAGCGCGCGCATCCTGTGGCGCACGCTGCTCGAACCGCTCGCCAGCTACGCGCTCGTCGTCGTCGTCCTGATGCTGCTGGCATGCGCCGCCTTCGGGACGGCGCTGAATCACGTCGTCATCGAAAGGGCGGAACAGAGATGAATCGAATGGGTGCGACCGTCGCGATTTCATGGCTCGCCGGGATGGCGGCCGTCGCCCTGCCGGCGTCGGCGCTCGGGCAGACCGCGGAGGCGCCGGACCGGCAGGAGGAGCGGATCGAGCGGATCCGCTGGGGCTACCCGGTCGTCCGCATCGGGCAGGACTACACGCTGAAAGCCGGTGAAACGGCGCGCGAGCTGACGGTGATCTTCGGCGACGCGACCATCGAAGGACGCGTGGATCGCAACGTCGTGGTCGTGCTGGGCAGCGCGCAGCTCGCGTCCACGGCGGTCATCGACGGATCGCTCGTCGTGGTCGGCGGCAGCGCGCAGGCGGCGGAAGGAGCGCAGGTCCGCGAAGACGTGTTCGTCGGTGGCGGCGGGTTCGAGACGCCGGCGGGGTTCTCCCCTGGCGGCACCTACGTGGCCATCGGGTCCACCCTGCTCGGCGGATACCTGCGCGACCTGATGCCGTGGCTGACGCGCGGACTGTTGTGGGGGCGCCCGATCGTGCCCTGGCTTCCCTGGGTCTGGACGATCGCCGCGCTCTTCTTCATAGTGAACCTGCTCCTGAACGTCGTGTTCGACGCGCCGGTGAAGGCCGCGACGGTCACGCTTCGCGCCACGCCGCTCTCCGCGTTCATGACGGGCCTGCTCGTGATGCTCCTCGCCGGTCCCGTCTGCCTGCTGCTGGCGGTCTCGGTCATCGGGATGGCGGTGGTGCCCTTCGTCCTGTGCGCGATGCTCATGGCGGCCGTGCTCGGCAAGATCGCGTTCGCCCGGTGGATCGGCATGAGCGTCGTGCACCAGGACGAGCCCGACAACCGCTCGCAGTCCATCCGATCGTTCCTGATCGGCTCGGCCGTCATGTGCATCGCGTACATGATCCCGATTCTCGGTTTCGTGACCTGGACGATGGCGGGGGTGTTCGGGCTCGGCGCCGCGACACAGGCATTCTTCAGCGCGTACCGCCGTGAGAACCCGAGGCCGCCGCGCAAGGTCAAGGCGCCCGCGCCCGACGCCGCGCCGCCCCCGCCGCCGGCCGCTGATCCGCAGCCGTCAGTGGCCTTTGCGGAGGCGAGCGCCGCCGCCGAGACGCCGCTCTATGCCGCGGTGCCGACTCCACACGTGGCGGAAACGGTCGCGGTGGCGTCGGACCTCGTACTGCTGCCGCGCGCGGCGTTCATGGAGCGGCTCGCGGCTTTCGCGCTCGACGCGATCCTCATCGTCATCATCGTGCAGGCCCTCGATTTCGATCACCAGGGCGCGCGCGTCGGGTTCCTCTTTGCGCTCGCGTATCACGTCAGCTTCTGGACGTTGAAGGGCACGACGCTCGGCGGGATCATCTGCCAGCTTCGGCTGGTCCGGACCGACGGCGCGCCGGTCGCGTTTCCGGACGCGCTCATCCGCGGCCTGACCGGGATTTTCTCGCTGGCGGTCCTTGGCATCGGGTTCCTCTGGATCCTCAAGGATCCGGATCGGCAGGCCTGGCACGACCGGGTGGCGGGCACATACGTCGTCAAGGTCCCCCGCAGCTGGCCGATTTAGACATCTTCTAAAGCCGGAGTCTCGCAAGATGAAGCAAGTTTTGCTCGGCCCCGGCTTTAGAATCTGTCTTAGCTGCGGCCGCGGAGCGGCCGCCTAGTGAAGATTCGCCACACACCGACTCTGGGGTTTGACTGGTCGGTTTGAGGCGAAGCTTCACTAGCCTTCATGCCGCCCGGGCCGCGAACTGCACGGGCGACACGAGCCGGACCTTTCAGCTCCTCCCGCTGTGGTTGAGTCGCACAGTCGCTGAAGACGGATCGTGCCGTCCGTGGAGCCCGCGACCGGGCCGCGTGGCGACGGAGGAACTCCGGAAACGCCTGGAGTCAGTATGGTATCTTCGGCGCCAAGCAGCCTGAAACGCGAAGATGCTCAATCGCTGGATCACGGTGTTCGCAATCGCGGGACTCGGGGGGGTTCTCGTCACCCGGGACTCGCTTCAGGCGCAAAGACCTGCCGTGACTCCACCCGCGGTGGTGGACTTCCTTCGCGACATCCAGCCAATCCTCCAGACCAGCTGTTACGAGTGTCACGGCCCGAAAAAAACCAGGGGTGAGCTGCGACTGGACTCGCGCGCCGCGGCGATGAAAGGCGGGGAGACCGGCGCGATCATCATTCCAGGGAACAGCGAGCAGAGCCCGATCGTTCGCCGCCTGCTCGGCCTCGACGGCGAGGACCGCATGCCGAAGGATGGCGATCCGCTGCCGGCCGCCGAGATCGCCGTGATTCGGTCGTGGATCGATCAGGGCGCCATCTGGCCGCACACGGGCGGCGCGGCGGACGGTTCCGCGAACGCCGGGCACGTGGATCAGCCGCACTGGGCGTATCGCCGGCCGTCGCGTCCCGCGCTACCCGACGTGCGCGGACCCGAATGGGCGCGGACGCCAATCGATCGGTTTGTCCTGGCCCGGCTCGAGAAGGAAGGGCTGACGCCTTCCCCCGAGGCGGCGCTTGAAACCCTGGTGCGCCGCGCCTCGCTCGATTTGATCGGGTTGCCTCCCTCGCCTCAGGAGGTGAATGAGGTCCTTGCGGACGCCGCGCGCGATGGGAAGGACGTGGCGTATGTTCGGCTCGTCGATCGACTGCTGGCCTCGCCGCACTACGGCGAGCGGTGGGCCCGCCCCTGGCTCGATCTCGCGCGCTCCGCCGATTCGCAGGGATTCGAAAAGGACCTGCCGCGCGTGATGTGGAAGTACCGCGACTGGGTGATCGATGCGCTCAATCGCGACATGCCGTTCGACCGGTTCACCATCGAACAGATTGCCGGCGACATGCTGCCGGCTGCCACGCCCGGCCAGCGCATCGCGAGCGGGTTCCATCGCAACGCGATGACGAACGAGGAAGGCGGGATCGATCCGGCAGAGGCGCAGTACGAAGTGCTCGTCGATCGCGTCAACACGACGGCCACGGCCTGGCTCGGCACCACCCTCGGCTGCGCGCAATGCCACAACCACAAGTACGATCCCTTCAGCCAGAAGGACTACTTCCGGATGCTGGCGTTCTTCCAGAACGGCGA
>JANOJK010000784.1:0-1554 GCA_031408165.1 Acidobacteriota bacterium
TCGTCTTCCGACGCGGCGCGCGTCGCGCGGACAGTGGAGACGATGCCGCCACCCTCGGCCGCGATCGCCGCGTAGGTCGCGCCGCCAAGCCGGCGCCTCAACTCGTCGCGGCGATCCCCTGCGAACATGGCGTGGGTATGCGCGTCCACGAACCCGGGCACCGCCGACAAGCCGCGCCCATCGACGACGCGCGTGCCGGGCGCCGTGGTGAGCGACGCCGGCAGCTCGAGGTCGGGACCAGCGAACAGGACGCGCTCCCCGTCCGCCGCCAGTGCGCCGTCTTCGACGATCGGCAGCGTCCGTTGATCAACGCCGCGCCGGGGAGCGGCGCCGGCGCACGTGATCAGCTGCCGGAGATGACGGATGAGAAGCATTCGCGACTAACGACGCCAGATCGCGGGATTACTCAATCCCTGGTTCCCCGGTTCCCACCAGCCGGGTGCGCGCGGTGGCCTCGTCCAGGCCTTCGATGCGCACGCGCTTGTCGCGCGACTTTTCGCCGGAGACGATGCGGATGTTGCGGCGGGGGAGGGCGAGTGCGTCCGACAGAAACGCGACGAGGGCGTCGTTGGCGGCGCCGTCCACGGGGGGCGCCGCGAGGCGGATGAGAATGGCGGCGCCGCGCATGCCGTCCACGCGGGTGCGAGGCGCCCGGGGGATCACGCGCACATCGAGCACGGCCGCCTTCGCCGAGGCGTCCGCGCCCTGGGCTTCGTCGGCCACGGCCTCAACTGGACGCCTGGCGCTCGTCGACACGGACGTCCTGCGGTCCCTTGTTCTGCGACGAGGCGGCCTGATCGGCCTGCCGCGGGCGGTGGAGCAGGACCTTCTCGTCGGTCCGCGCCTGGTTCTGGTCGCGCATGAACTCGAGCGCGCGGTACAGCGCCTGGATGCTGGCCTCGACGGACCCTTCCGCGTCGCGGCGCCGCAGCTTCAGCTCGTTGCAGTCGTGATCAATCTCGTCGAGCCGCACTTGCGCCTTCTGAATCACCACCTCGGCCCGTCCCTGCGCCTCCCGCACGATCAGCGCGGCCTCGGTGTGGGCCAGGTCCTTCATCCCGTCGGAGAGCCGCTGCGCGGTGAGGAGTGTGTCGCGGAGGTTGTTCTCGCGCTCGCGGTGCTCCGCGAGGAGCGCCTCCATGCGCATCAGGTCGGTGCGGAGCCGGTCGATCTCGCGCATCGCGTGCTCGTAGTCGTCGGCCGCCTCGGTCAGGAACGCCACGACGTCGGTCCGGTCGTAGCCGCGCATCGCGGACTTGAACCGCTGCTGGCGCATGTCCATGGGGCTGATCCGCATCACCCGCTCGGGGGGCTGCGGGGCCCCGGGATCGTCCGCTGGCCGGGGCGGCGATGTGTGCTCGAACATCAGGTCCTCACAATCCGTTTGCCGAAAATCGCGGTGCCCACGCGCACGAGCGTGGCCCCTTCCTGGATCGCCGTTTCGAAGTCATGGCTCATGCCCATGGAGAGCTCGCCAAGGCGCGCGCGGTCGATGCCGTCTTCCACGAGGCGCTCCCGGAGTTCGCGCAGGCGCCGGAAGTACGGCCGCGTCTG
>JANOJK010000844.1:0-4084 GCA_031408165.1 Acidobacteriota bacterium
GTCCAGTCCTCGTCGGACTCGCCCGGATCCTGTTCGTTCGCGACCGTTGCGGCCGACGTGGCGAACCACGACTCGACGGGTTCGAAGCCCGCAGGCAGCGGGTCGGTCACGGCGACGAAGCGCCGCTCCTTGGTCAGGTTCAAGGTCAGGGTCACGCGGACGAGATCGCCGGCCTTGTACACGGTGGCGCCGGGACGGGTGCCGGCCTCGACGTAAGGCGCGTACGACCGCGCGATGCGGATGCCCTGATCGGATCCCTGCAGGAACAGCTGGTCCACCGCATAGCGCAGTCGCGCCGAGTAGAACAGCGTTCCCGCGCCGGTCCGGGTGAAGGTCAACGGCTGGTCTACGCCCGCCGGAGAAGAGGCCAGCAGCGCCGCCATCGTCACGTCCGCCCCCTTGGCCTCGGTCGAACGTCCCTGGAACGGCGCGGTCGCCACCTGCGCCTCGCCGAGTTTGGCGACGGCGGTGAAGTTCGGCGTCGTGGACTCGAAACGCCGGTAATACGACACCAGCGCCTCGAGCGCCAGCGCGTTCTCCTGCGTGTTGCCCCAGCGTCCGCCCTTCCGGGCCTGGAGGAGCCACGCCACCATCCCGCGATACTGCTGGCCGGGCGCGTCGGCCTTGACCAGCGTGTTCAGCGCAATCGCGGTCGAACGGACGTTCGAGCTCCAGAACCAGAGGAGGTAGGGATCGTTCAGTTCTTCGACGTGCGCGGTTGCCGCCTCGGGAAGAATTGCATTCGTGATGCGGCGCTTCAGCTCCGTCGAGCGGATCCCGCCGCCCTCCCCCTTCGCGACGAGCGCATCGGTCAGGTACGCGAGCGCGAACACCGGCATGCGTTCGCGGTAGCCATAGAGACGCGTGATGTTCGAGTCCTGGTTGCGCCCTCCTTCGACGAGGACCTTGACCGCGAACGACTGCCAGGCGGTGTAGGACGGCCACCAGCTTTCGTTCGTCGGCGGCTTCCGCGCCAGCTCGGTTTCCAGATAGGCATAGGCGCGTTCCCGCATCGGCCCGTCAACCGTATACTTCATGTCCGACGCTACCTTGAACACGTGCAGCAGATACGCCGTGAGGTACGGCGACGTGCTCCGGCAGTCGCCCGGCCAGTAGGCGAAGCCGCCCTTACTCCGGCACTGGAACCGCTCGAGCTCGTTCAACGCGGTCTGCACCGCGGCGCGCGCCTGCGCTGGCTCGATCCCGGGCAGCTTGAAGGCTTCGCCGAGATCGGCGGACAAGAGCAGCGCCAGCGCGCGCGATCCGCGCTGCTCCGCGCACCCGTATGGATACTCGACGAGATAGCGCGCACCTTCGCCGAGCCCGACGAGCGCCGTCGAGGCAAGGTCCACGTGCAGGCCGCCAAACGCGGTCACCGCGCCTGCGGGCACCTTCAGCCGTTCCGAGGCCGTCGGCGTCGATTCGTCCGCCTGGCCGATGGCGGAGACGGTTTCGGGGGAGACCAGCACTTCGACCGGAATGACGTCCTGGAAGGCGTCGCTCTCGCTCGCGAGCGTGACGGTCATCCTGACGCGGGCGCGGCCGACCGCCCGTCCCGCCGCGTCGAACCGCACCTCGACGGAGCCGCCCGCGGGCACCTCCACTTGCTGCGGCGCCGTGGTCGCAAAATGCAGGATCCCGGGATCGAGGCTCTCGATCGTCACGGTGGCGGGCCCGGCGGTCTTCAACTGACTGGTCACGACCGCGCCGAACGACGCCTTGTCGCCCACGGCGAGGAACCGCGGGAACGTCGCCTTCAGCGTGACGGGCTTGTTGATCCGGATTTCACTATCCGCGGATCCGAACCGGGAGCTGCGGTCCCCGGCGACCGCCATGATCCGGTACGTCGTCAGCGACTCCGGCAGCTTGACGTCCACGGTCGCGCGGCCGTTGGCATCGGTGGTGATCGAACCAATCCAGAACGCCAGCACGCGGAAGTCCTGGCGGACGGAACTGGCGCCCGCGTCCACGCCTCCGCCGCCGCCGTCGGTGTCCCCTTTGGGCGTGACCACGCGGCGCGAGACGATCTTCTGCCGCGTGTCCTGGGTGAGCACCTGCAGCGCCTTCTTCACATAGACCGATCCGAGCACGTCGGGCGTGCGGAAGCCCGTGAGCGACAGCACGCCGTAGTCGACCGCCCAGAGCGTCACTTCGCTCGACGCGCCCCTTCCCTGCCGGTCCTTCACGTCGAGCGTGACGGTGGCGGTATTGGCCGGCCGGTATTCTTCCTTGTTGGCGGCCACCGACACGGTGAGGCGCTTGCTCGTGTCCTCGACCTCGAGCTGCACGTAACCAAGCCGGAATGCGGGCTTCCCCGGGTCGCTCGGATCGTTATTCACTTCGCCCGGTGGGGCCCCTTCAACGTTCCCCACCTCGCTGCGCGCTCGCGCCGCCGCTTCGCGGCGGTCCCCTCCGGCGCTCGCTTGCGCCGCGGGGTCCGTCAGCGGCTTCGACCGTCCCTTGACGAGCAGCACGGAGACGTAGATGTTCGGGATGGCGTCTTCCGTGATCGGCACGTCGATCGACTGCTGGGTCGAGGTCAGCGCGAACTGGCGATGCGTGCGGATCCCTTCGCGTTCCGTCGTCACGAGCGCCGTGGCCTGCTCCCACGGCGACTGGATCATGATGCGCGCGGTCTCGCCGGGCTTGTATGTGGTGCGCTCGGCGACGAGGTCGATGCGGTTGTGGTCGTAGCGCTGCCACGCCGTGTAGCCGCGGCCGAGCGCGTAGAACGATTCTCGCGTCACGGTGAAGCGTCCCTGGCCCGCGTCCGCCCTCGCCTCGAGGACGAAGTATCCGCCTGCCGGGAGGTCCGCGGCCAGCGGCACCGGCTCGGACGCGCTCGTGAGGTGCCACTCGCCCGCGGGCACGTCGCGCCGCTCCGTCTCCCACGAGTAGAAGCCGTTGCCGTCCGCGCGGCGCACGCTCGTCCACTGGACCTGCGTCAGTTTCAGATCGATCGCGACGCCAGGGACCGCCACGCCGTCGAGCCCGACCGCGACCACCGCCGTCTTCAATCCGTCGGTCTGCACGCCGAACCGCGGCAGGTGCCGGATGCCGATGTACCACGGTGCCGGATGCACGATCAGGCTGGCGCGGTTCGCGATGTGCTGCCGCGACACGTCCTCGACGTCCCCCTCGAGGGTGTAGGAGAAGGGCACGCCCGCTTTGACATCGGTGTCGAGAGTCAGCGGCAGCTGGCCTGCCGCCGTCAACGGGGCGTCGGCGGCGGCCATGTCACGGTTCGCCGTGCGGTTGTCATCGTCAGACCACCCGACGAAGGTCCAGCGATCCGACGGGAACTTCTCGATGATGGCCGCGGGCGCCTGGTAGACCCGGCTGCGTGTGAAGGTCCAGTGCGTCGGGCGTTTGCCCATCGGCGCGCCGAACAGGTAGCGCGCGGAGACGACGCCCTTCAGCGGATCGCCGGCAATCCGCGAATCACCGGTCAGGGTGACGTCGACGCGGAAATCAGGACGGCGATATGCCGCGACCAGGAACGACCCGCTGACCGTCTTTCTGTACTCGCGATAGCCGCGCTCCTCGTCCTCTTCCCCCGCGCCCGCCGGCTTCGCCGGGGCCTTGATCCGATCAGTCTCGAGGATGGCCCTCACGAAATAGCTGCCGAGCGCTCCTTCGCGTGGAACCGCCAGCGTCCATTCCGCGGTGCTCCAGGCGTTCACCTTGACGGTGCGCTCGTCAATGACCTTGTCGCGGCTGTCACGCACGGTGACGAACACTGCGGTGCCGTCAGGGAGGAGGCGTACACCGCCGGGGGTGTTGCTGCGCAGGATCGCCTTGAAGTGGACTTCTTCGCCAAGCTTGTAGACGCCGCGGTCGGTGAAGACGGTGCCGCGCAGGAGCGGATCGGCCTCCTCGAGATCGATGCGGAGACCGTACTCCCAGGGCAGGACGCCGTCGTTCCAGTCGCTGCCGACGTAGGCGAGGTCGCCGTCTTTCTCCGCTGTCACGATGAAGGCGAACTTCGACCAGTTGCGGGGGTCGCGGAGTCGGGTCTGCGGCGCAATCGCGATACCGTCCGCACCGGTCGTGCCGGTCCAGAGTGCGTTCCCGTCCGGCTTGA
>JANOJK010000846.1:0-4353 GCA_031408165.1 Acidobacteriota bacterium
GACTGGCCCCGCGACGAGGACGCCTTCCGCGAGCTGCGCCGGAAGTACTTGCTGTATTAGGGTTCCAGACTTCGAGAACTCGGTCGCCGCTGCCACGATCAACTACACCCACTGCCACGATCAACTACACGAAGATCACAAGGGTCACAAAGATCACAAAGTCTTTGGGTTGTGTTGGGGTCTCGTTGTGTTCTTAGTGCCTTCGTGCCTTAGTGCCTTCGTGAGAGGCCGTAGGCACTTCTCTCACGATTTCTTCGCCGCGCCCCGCGCGGTCCGGATCTGGTCGGCGTGGCGATGGGCGTGGGACGCGTACACGCGCAGCCAGGTGTCGAGGCCGAACCGGCCCATCTCGCTGTGGGTGCCTTCGCGCAGCCAGTCGGGCTCGGTCAGGCAACCCATCAACTCACTGGTGGACGCACGCACCGATCGGAAGAGCTCCAGCGACGCCTGGTGCGCCCGCTCGTAATGCAGGCGGCCGGCGAACCGGTCCTGGTCGTAGCCCATGATGGCGGGCTTGTCTTCCGCCAGCAGCAGCCGGAAGCGGACCCCGGCCGTCATCTCGCTGTCGGCGAGGTGATGGACGATCTGCCGGGCGGACCACTTGCCGGGGGCCGGCCGCGCGTCGAGCTCCGCGGGGGTGATCTTGAGCAGCGCCTCGGCCACGACGCGGTACCCATCCTTGTACTGGGCGATCAGCTGATCGCGTTCCTCAGGTTGCATGGCTGCTTACCCTCTCGTTTTCGCGATACCAGGCGCGCGATCCTCCTGCGCGGTCTCCGGCACCAGGTGGTACGCCATCAGGTGGGCGCGGAGCTGCTCGAACGCTTCGTCCGGCGTGTTGACCCACTTCAGCAGGTCGAGGTCGCCCGGGTTGATGGCGCCCCACTCCTCCATCGGCGCGAGGTCGATGATCTCCTCCCAGTACTCGCGCCCGTAGATGAAGACGCCGAGCTGCTTCGACAGCTTCTGCGTCTGCGCCAGCGTCAGGATCTCGAACATTTCGTCGATCGTACCAAATCCCCCGGGGAAGATCACGAGCGCCTTCGCGAGATACGCGAACCAGAACTTCCGCATGAAGAAGTAGTGGAACTCGAAGTGCAGCCCCTCGGTGAGATAGCGGTTGGCCCCCTGCTCGAAGGGCAGGCGGATGTTGAAGCCGATGCTCTTGCCGCCGGCCTCGGAGGCGCCCCGGTTGGCCGCCTCCATGATGCCGGGGCCGCCCCCCGAGCAGACGACGAAGCGGTGCCGGGGGGACTCGAGCGAGAGGCTCCAGACGGTGAGCTTGTGCGCGAGCTCGCGGGCGTCCTCGTAGAAGCGCGACCATTCGACCGCCTTGCGGCTCCGCTTCATCGCCGCCAGGTGCGCTTTGGAGCGCGGCTCGTTCCGCCGCCGTTTCAGCCGATCGAGCGCGCGGGTCGCGTCGGCGCGGCTGTGCACACGGGCCGACCCGAAGAAGACGACCGTGTCCTGGATGTTCTGCTGTTTGAGCCGGCGCAGGGGCTCCAGGTACTCGGCCAGGATGCGCAGCGGCCGCGCATCATCGGTCTCGAGAAACTCGGGGTCCAGGTACGCGAGCGGCTGATCGTGCATGCGCCAAAAACTGTATCATTGGCTATGCAGATGCGCTCGCATGTCTTGGCAGCCGCAGGGCTGATGTTCGCATGCGGGCTCGCCGTCAGCGCGCGCCAGGCCTCGACCACGACCACCGCCACACCGGTGCCTCAGCAGCGCCCCGGCGGATGGGTGCTGCCGCCCGACGCGAAGGACGAAAAGAATCCCGTCGCCGGAGACCCGAAGGCGATTGAAGCGGGAAAGGTGCTGTTCGAAAAGAACTGCAAGCGCTGCCATGGCCCCGGTGGTCAGGGGGACGGCCCCGACGCCGATCCGGACGCGATGCAGGACATGGACCTGACAAACGCCCGCCGAGCCGCGCGGAACCCCGACGGGGTCGTGTTCTACAAGGCCTGGAACGGCCGCGCGAAACCGAAGATGCCGGCGGTGAAGGAGGAACTGACGCGCGACCAGCTCTGGCAGATCGTCAGCTACGTGCAGACGCTGCGACAGAAAAGTCCGTAGTCAGCAGTGCGTGGTTGGCGCCTGTTCGTGGTGAGCCTCAGAGCACCCGCGGCAGCCACTCCCCGATCAGGTAGCCCACGGCCGCGACGCCGAAGCCCACCAGGAACATGTCGCGGCCGCTGACCCAGATGCCGCGGCCCGTGAACAACGACCGCGCTGCGCCGATCCCGAAATGCGCCGCCATGCTGATCGCGAGCGACACCCACACCGCCGGGCCGTGGTCCATCAGCAGGAACGGAAGAATCGGGATGAACGCGCCGACCGCCGTCGCGGTCCCGGTGATGAGCCCGTCTTTCAGCGGCGCCAGCTCGGCCGGGTGGATGTTCAGTTCCTCGCGCACCTGCGTTTCGAGCGCGCGCACAGGATCCTGCATCATCGTCCGCGCCAGCTCCTTGGACGCCTCCCTGGGCAGCCCCTTCGCCTCGTAGATGAGCGCGAGCTCCTCTTCCTCGAGCTCGGGCATCAACCGCATCTCCTGGCGCTCCATCTCGATCTGGTGCGCCTGGACCTCGGCCTCGCTGGCCGCGGCCAGGTAGCCGCTCGACCCCATCGACAGCGCGTCGGCAATCGCGCCGGCGACGCCGGTGACAATGACGACGTGCGGCGACAGGTTCGCCCCCACGACGCCCGCGACGAGGCCGAAGTTCGCCGTGAGGCCGTCATTGAATCCGTACACGATGCTGCGCAGCAGCCCGCCGGCCCCGCCGACGTGCCAGGGCTCCCCTTCCCGCCCCATCACCTCGGACAGTTCGCGCGCGTGGACCGCCGATTCCGCCGCGATGTCGATGGCGGCCTGGTGGGTCTGCTCGTGCGTGGAGTGCCGCGCGAGCCCCAGGTACGCCTGCACCTCGCGCCCCTCCTCCGCCAGGATCAGCGGGAGGACGGATGCGGGGCCGAAGGTTTTCGCCACCCATGCAAGCACCCGCGTGCGGCGCGCGACCGCGTACGCCGGCAGCGGCCGCCCGGCGCCACGAAACAGCTCCTCCCACTTCTGCGTGTGGCGGTCTTCGACGTCCGCGAGACGGCCGAAAAGATCCGCGCGCTCGGTGTTGCTGTCGATCGCGGCGAGCCGGCGGTAAAGCCACGCCGCGTCCCGCTCGTCCGCGTAGTGCTCGTCCCATGACGCGTCCGCCTGATGCCCCTGAGCTCCTGCCGGCGACATGACGCCAGTGTACTGGAGTAGCATGGCCGGCGCATGACCCGCGTTCGTCAGGACGAGGCCACCCCGGAATTCGCTCATTCCGTACTCGTGAACGCGGCGCCCACGCGGGTGCTCGCAGCCTTCTTCGACCCCCAGGCGCTCGCGGCATGGTGGCAGGTCTCGCGCTCGGTCACCACACCGCGGCCGATGGGCGTGTTCGCCGTCGAATGGCTCCCTACGGCGGATTCCGACGAGATCCTGGGACGGCTGGGCGGCGTGTTTCACGGCACCGTCATGGAATACCTGCCGGGCCGCGAGCTCTTCGTGGCCAACGCCTGGTGGCTGCCGCCCGACGGCGAGCCGATCGGCCCCATGGCGCTCGCCGTGAGCTGCCGGATGTCCGGACCCGTGTGCAAGCTCCACGTCCGGCAGACGGGCTTCGAAGACACCCCGCGCTGGCGTCGCTACTACGCCGTGATCGCGAGCGGGTGGCGGTCCTCGCTGGCGGCGCTGAAGGACCACCTGGAGAACGCGCCGTGATCAAAGACGCGCGCGCGGAGACCGCCGGCTTCATCAGGTCGCTCGGCCTTCGCGACGTCGTGCTCATGAACATCGTCGCGGTCGTCGGGATGCGGTGGATCGCTCGCGGGGCGCGGACCGGCCCCGCATCGGTGACGCTGTGGGCGCTGGCGTGGATCGCCTTCTTCGTGCCGCTCGCGATCGCGTGCTCGGCGCTCGCGCGGCGTTACCCGGAGCAGGGGGGAGTCTACACCTGGGTCCGCCGTGCCTTCGGGCAGGGGCACGGGTTCATCTGCGGCTGGTGCCTCTGGGTCAACAATCTCTTCTACTTCCCGTCGGTGCTGCTGTTCGGCGCCGCGAACTTCGCGGCGATCGGCGGCGCGGGGTGGCAGGCACTGGCCGCCTCGCGCTGGTACTCGGTCGCGTTCGTCCTCGCCGGGATCTGGATCGCCGCGGGAATCAACATCATCGGCCTCCGGCTCGGGAAGTGGCTGCAGAATGCCGGGAGCTTCGGGGTGTGGATCCCGGTCGGCCTCCTGATCGGCTGCGGTGCGTTCGCGTTCGCGAAATTCGGCTCGGCCACGGCGTTCACGGCGGAGACGATGGCGCCGCGCGGC
>JANOJK010000878.1:0-4572 GCA_031408165.1 Acidobacteriota bacterium
GCGGCTGGGCCCGGTCAGCGAGCGGCGCGGCGTCGCGCGCAAGCTCGCCGCGGAGCTCATCCAGCGGGCCGACAAGTTGATGTACGACGCCAAGGGCATCAAGTCCGCGAAGGTCCACACCACGTGCGTCCGCGTCGTCGATGGATGCCTGACCGACATCGTGTCCCGCCTGGAGGCCGGTTAAGGTCGTGCTACACTTGAAGGCTTCCCTCGATGGTGGGTGTAGCTCAAAGGTAGAGCACCGGACTGTGGCTCCGGACGTTGCGGGTTCGAGTCCCGTCATCCACCCCATTTCCAGAATATGGAAAGTGATTACCTACCCTTCTCCGCCCGGGTCGGGAATTCCCAACGATCCGAGATGGCATTGTCTTCGCACTACCAGACGGCACTGTGAATAACGCCCGCAAATCCGCCTTTATAACTGCCGCCTTCGTCGTCTTCGCCATTGCAGGATTCGGGGCGCGCCCGGCCTCAGCTCAACTGCTGGCGCCGCAAGACCGGCTCTGCGACCCGGCATATGAGGACTGTCGCGCCGACATCCTCAAGTACATCCAGCAGGAAACTGTCGGGATCGACATGGGCTTCTGGTTGATGACGGATGCGCGATACTCGAACGAGCTCGTCAAGGCGTGGAACCGGGGCGTCAGGATCCGCCTGCTGATGGATCCGCGGTGCGGCGCGAAGCACTCGGCCTGCAACGCTCAGAACGATCAGCTCGAGGCCTCCGGGATTCCGATGCGCAACCGGATCACCAGCGGTATCCTGCACTGGAAGATGGTGATTTTCGCGGGCCAGGGCCAGCTGCAGTTCGCGGGGGCGAACTATGCGCCGTTCGAGATGACGCCGGAGATCCCCTTCGTCAACTTCACCGACGAGATCGTGTACTTCACGAACGTCCCGTCGCTCGTGCAGAGCTTCATGCGGAAGTTCGACGACCTGTGGACGAGCACGACCGAGTTCGCGGACTACGCGAACATCACCGAGCCGCTGGCGAGGAACTACCCGACCTACTCGATCGATCCGGAGCTGAACTTCCCACCGGACCAGAGTTACCGCAGCCGCGCGCTGCAGGCCTATGCGGGCGAGCAGCAGTCAATCGACGTGCTCATGTTCCGGATCACCGACGAGCAGCACTCGAACGGCATGATCGCGGCGGTCGGCCGCAACGTGCCGGTGCGCCTCATCACCGACGAAACCGAGTATCGAAACCGTGACCGCCTGTGGGACGCCTATAACGTCGACAAGATGTACAACGCGGGCGTGCAGGTCCGCCTCGACGGCCACCAGGGCATCAATCACGAGAAGGCCGTCCTGCTGCGAGGGAAGGGGATGGCGATCTTCGGCTCGTCGAACTGGACTTCCCCGTCAAGCGACTCGCAGCGTGAACACAACATGTTCACGACCAAGCCGTGGATGTTCGACTGGCTGGAGGCGCAGTTCGAGCGCAAGTGGACCAACGCGACCGGTTACACGGAGACCAAAACGTTCGTCCCCCTCCCTCCGGACATCCCGGTCTACAACGGCCCGGCGAACAACGCGACGGCCGTGCCGACGACGGGCGCGCGGCTGGCGTTCCATGCCGGCCTCTGGGCCCACAATTACGACATCTACTTCGGCACGACGCCCAATCCCCCGTTGCTCGAAACGAACAAGCGCCTCGGCCCGAGCCAATATCAGACCGACTACCGGTACTACCCGCTGCCGGCGCTCGTGCCCGGCACGACGTACTACTGGAAGATCGTGTCGAAGACGATGGCCTTCAAGACCGCTAGCGGCCCGGTGTGGAGCTTCCGCACCGCGGGGGTCGCGCCCAACAACGTGCCGCCCAACGTCAGCCTGACAAGCCCGGCGAGCGCCGCCACGTTCACCGCTCCCGCGACGATCACCCTGAGCGCCACCGCGACGGACAGCGACGGCACGATCAGCAAGGTCGAATTCTTCGCCGGTGCCACCCTGGTCGGCACTGACACGACGGCGCCCTACAGCGTCAGCTGGACGAACGTTGCCGCCGGCAACTACTCGCTGACGGCGATCGCCACCGACAGCGGCAACGCGACGGCAACCTCCACGGCAGTTCCGATCACCGTCAACGTCGGCACGCCGCCGCCCACCGGCTTGCCGCCCGGTTGGAGCCACACGGGTGTCGGCTCAACGGGAGCGACGGGCAGCGCGACGCATGCCGGCGGGACTTTCACCGTCGCGGGCGCCGGGGCCGACGTGTGGGGCACGGCTGACGCCTTCCACTGGACCTATCGATCGCTCACCGGGGATGGCACGATCGTGGCGCGTGTCGCGTCCATCCAGAACGTGAACGCCTGGACGAAGGCCGGCGTCATGATCCGCAATTCGCTGTCCCCGTCGTCCGCCCAGGGCTTTATGCTCGTGGCGGCGTCGGCCACCAAGGGCGTGCCGTTCCAGCGGCGCCGCACCGATGGCGCCGCGAGCGTGAGTACGTCCGGCAGCCAGTCGACCGCGCCGCGCTGGGTCAAGCTCGAGCGCGTCGGCGGCGTCATCACCGGCTACGAATCCGCCAACGGCCTCACGTGGACGATGGTCGGCAGCGATACGTTCACGATGGGGACGACCGTGCTGGTCGGCCTGGCGGTCTCCAGTCACGTCAGCGGCACGAACGCGACCGCGACGTTCGACAACGTCACCGTGACGGCCAACGTGCCGCCGACCGTGGCGATGACGAGCCCGTCCAGTGGCGCGACCTTCACGGCTCCGGCGACGGTCAGCCTGTCGGCGACGGCGGACGACAGCAACGGCACGATCGCGAAGGTCGACTTCTACGCGGGATCCAGCCTGCTCGGAACGGTGACGGCCGCGCCTTACACGCTGACGTGGAGCGGGGTCGGGGCGGGCACCTACAGCCTCACGGCCGTCGCGACCGACAACGAGGGCGCCGCGACGACATCAACCGCCGTAGTGATTACCGTGAATGCCGACCCGTTCCCGCCGCCCGGCACCGCCACCGCGGAGCGGCCAGTCTTCTGACCGCGGACGGCGCTCGCCGATAACGCGACGCACGAGTACTTACTCAGTTAAAGGGTCCGGGGCGAAGTTCCGGCGGCGCGCGGCCTCCAGCCGCCGGCCGCCGACTGGGACTTCCCGCCAGAAACCGATGCGAAACCGGGACGGATGGGCGAATTGGTAACCGCTCCCGCGGTGCGTTATAGTTGGGATACCCGCATGCACATGCAGCCGCAAGACCTCGAACGGATTGCCAAGACGGTGCTGCGCGAGCTTGGCGTCGGCGAGCCACCGCTCACGATTACCGCTGAGGCCCAGCCCAATCGCTGGCGCCTGAAGGTGGGCGGGAACGATCCGGCCACGATGACCATCCGTGCGGGAGACGGCACCACCGCCAGCCACATCCGCGAGCAGATCTTCACGCAGTTCGGCGGAAGATGACAGTTTGGGTAACTGGGTAACTGGGTAGTAATTGAAACTAAATTACCCGGTTACCCAGTTTTCGAATTTACCCGATCCTCACGCCCTGGCTCGTTTCTTCGGCGCCGCCGCCGCCTTTGCGGGTTTGGCCTCCTCGACCTTCACCGGCTTCTTCTTGCCGGTACTCACCCGATCCAGGCTCTGGCGTAGCGCGTCCATCAGGTTGACGACCTTTGGCGGTGCCTGCTCCTCGCTCGCCACGACTTCCTCGCCCGCGATCTTCGCGTCGATGATCCGCTGCAGCTCTTCCTGGTACGCGTCCTTGTAGTCGGCCAGATCCAGCTCTCCCTCGAAGTTCGAGATGACCTGCTTCGCGAGTTTGATCTCCTCCGGCTTCACCTTGACCGGCACGTTCTCGAGCTCCTCGATCGCCCCCATGCTGCGGATCTCCGCGGACCGGCGCATGGTGTACATCATCAGCCCCTTGTCCTTGGGCTGCACCGCGACGAGGTACTCGCGCCCATAGAGCGCGAGCTTGCCGATGCCCGCCTTCCCCTTCATCCCTTCGCGGATGACGGCGAACGACTCGAGCGCCATTTGGCCGTCTGGCGCCAGGTAGTACGGGCGCTCGAAGTAGATGGGATCGATCGCCGACGCATCGGTGAACTGGACGAGGTCGATGACGCGCGTCGATTCCGGCCGCACCTTGGCCATGTCGTCTTCGTCCATGACGACGTAGCGCCCTTTCTCGAATTCGAACCCCTTGGCGACCTCGGAGATCGGAATCTCGCGCTCGCACTTCGGGCACCAGCGCTTCTGCTGGATGCGCGTCTGGCACTCGGCATGGAGCTGGTTGAAGCTGATGGTGGCGGCGGAGTCGGTCGCGGGGAACACCCGCACCGGGATGTTGACGAGGCTGATCTTGAGGAAGCCCTTCCAGGTCGGTCGTGCGGCCATGGGAGGATTATCGGCGGAATGGGGGCCGGGGGCTAGGGGGTAGCCGTTTGAGGTGCCGGTCAACCGTTCGCAGCCCGAAAAGGGTGAGCAGCCAGTCGCGGACCGCGGGCCTTGAACCGTGAACCCTGAGTCGCGAGTCGCGCCGCGGCTGCAAAGCCCTGGACATCGTCAACGTCACCGCCATCAATGTGGTGCGACTTCAGGATCAGAGGCCTTCATGAA
>JANOJK010000894.1:0-6005 GCA_031408165.1 Acidobacteriota bacterium
AAAATGTCCACGTTCGGCTCGAAGCGCTTCGAGTACACGCCGTCGCGGATGGTGACGTCGCCTCCGAGCACGAGCGACGCCGGATCGCCGCGCAGCGTCAGGCCCGCGTCGATCGTCGAGCGGAACCCCTCGGGATAGCGCAGGTTCATCTGCTCCCCGGTCGCCGTGAAATCGACCGTGCCGATCTGGTAGCCGTTGAGGCCGATGCGGCCGCCGAACTTGACGGCGCCTCCGCCGAGCTGCGCGACGGCGTCCACGATCCGGACGCCCTGCGCGTCGAAGTCGAGGCGGCCGTTGATGTCCTGCAGGCTGTGCGGCAGCGAGTAGTACCGCACCCGGCCGCCGGCGATCGTCGCCTCCCCGCCAAACACCGGCGCGTCGAGCGGCCCCCGTACCTGTGCCTGCAAGGAGGCATTCCCCGAGCTTCGGATCTCACGGTAGAACGCCTGAAGGATGCCGAGATTCGCGTCGCCCGACGCATCGAGCGCGATGCGGTTGTCGTGGAGCCCGATGTTGCCGCTCAATTCGAGCGCGGTGCCCTCGCCGACCAGCCGAAAGCGCCTCACCTCGACGGTGTGCTGATTCAGCGCGAGCTGGATCGGTCCCTCGTTGGCCGCCGGGTAGTCGAACAGCTTCAACTGGAGGGTGTCGACCGTCGCTTCGACGAGCAGGTGATCGACGTCGGCGAGCTCACCGACGACACGAATCGTGCCGTCGGCGACGGCCGTCGTGAACGGCGACATCTTCGGGGCGAAGAAGCGGATGTACGGATCGAGCGACGTATCGGAGAAGCGCAGCGACATCTCCACGTCCATTTCCGGCGTCCTTGCCAGGCGGCCGGATCCCGAGACGGACAAGCGCTTCGAAGAGGCGTCGAAGTCCATCGTGAGCATCTGGCCGCGGAGCGCCAGGCGGCCCTGGAGCTCACCGATGCCCTCGTCGCCGGCGAAGAGGTCGGCGAGTCCGACGCGCACGTCGAATCGCGGCGCCTCGAATGTGCCGGTGCCGGTGGCGTCGAACTGCAGCATCCCGGAGAGCGGCGCGCGCGGAAACGACACCGACGCGAGCGACTCGACGGGAATCCTCGCCCCGCTCGCGTCGAACGAGTAGTTGCCGTCCCACGCGACCCAGGCGGCCCCGGTCACCGCGCCGGTGCTCTTCCTGATGTCGATTTTGTCGAGCCGCACGCCGGCGCCCTCGAACCGGAGATTCGCGGTAGCGACCTCGAACGGCTCGCCGTATGCCTTGCCGCTGTCGATCTGGAGGCGGCCGACGCCGTGAGGGCCGAGATACCGGCCGTAGACGTGAAACTCGCCCGAGGTGAGTCCGTCCACCGGGTAGTCGTCGAGGACGAAGGCGTGGCGCAGGTCCGCGAGGGGGCGTTTGCTCATCCGGATGTTGGCGTTGATCTCCTCGCCGCCATCCTTGCGCGGGAACCCGAGCGAGAATCGTCCGACCGCGTCGATTCGCGACCCGTCGCGCTCGATCACGCTTTTCCTGATGTCGACATAGCCGTTCTGGATGACGAGGTCGGCGACGCCGTGGCCCCAGATGGTGTCCCACGCCCGCATCCGGTCGCCGACGAAGCGCCCTTCGATGCGCGGCTTCGAGAACGACTCCTGCAGCACGCCGTCGAACTCGCCGCGCCCGCCGATGTCGATGGCGCCGGTCGGCGCGCCAAATGCCGTCATGATCCCGGCAAGGACGCGATCGCTCTCCTGCCAGTCCAGGCTGGTCACGTGAAAAGGGATCTCCGACCGGTGGGCCCAGGCCGTGCGTCCCTGGAATTCGACGTACGTCTTCTCCGTTGCCGTCCATCCGCGCGCAAGGTTGATCCACTCGGGGTCGAGCGAGTACGCGATCTGTCCGGCGATCGGCACGTGACCGATCGACAGCTGCGAGTTGAAGGGCCCTTCTTCGCGTGGCAGCGGATCCACCTTGGCGATGACGTCCGCCTGCATCTCCCTCGTCATCGGCGTCGCGCCTGCCGGCATCGTCGCGGTGACGTCACCCCGGCCGTGTTTCAGGGCGAACTTTCCCAGGGGCCACTCGAGGCGATTGCGGCCCGTGGCGCGGCCGGCGAGCCGGATCCCCTTCATCTCCAGGAAATCGCTCAACTGCGCGAGATCGACGTCCGAATACCTGGCGTCCCACACCACCTGCACGGGGCGCCCCGGCTGGCCCAGCGGCTCCATCGTGTAGTCGAACGCCGTCCTCCCGCCGTACAGATCAGTCGTGACGTCGGTGACGCGGAACGCGCTGTTGCTCCAGAGGAGCGACCCGTGGACGTTGGGGAAGCGCCAGGCGTTGACACCAACCTCGCGGCTGGTGAACGTGCCTTTCAGCTCGCGGCCGGTGCCCGCCGGCGTCTTGAAGAAGCGGAACGTGCCGTCGAAATCACCCCAACCCGCGACGGTGAAGTCCATCGTCTTGAAATAGATGGCCTTCTGGATCGGAAAGTCGATGCGCGACTTCAGGTTGTAGACCATGGCCGGCCAGTTCGGGATGTCGACGTAGCCGGTGACCGTCGTCGAGGCACCCACGCTCTCGAGGTTGATGTGCTCGAGCGTGATCTTCCCGCCGTCGATCTTGAACCGCGCCTGCATGTCGGCGGGGAACGCCTCGTACTGCAGGATCTTGACCGACCCCTTCGTGAACTGCGCGGTTCCGCGATACGTGTCGAACCCCTTGAACACGCTGACGTTGAGATTGCGGCAGACGACCAGCCAGGGCGTGGTGTGGTCGTCGTAGGTGAACTGTCCGTTCCGGGCGTTGACCTGTCGGACCGTCGTCGTCATCTTCCAGAGGGGATCGCCCTTTTTCGGTTTCTTCGGGCCGCCGAGCTTCGGGAAACTGTGGCGTCCGGGAAACTGCTCCACGAGCATCTCCCAGTCGGTCATGTCGACATTCTCGACGATCAGCTCGTGCGTGAGGAAGGTCCACCAGGGGAGGTTCATGAAGACCGTCTTTGCCTTCAGGAAGGGGCGATCCGCGGGACTGAGCCCCTCGATGACGAGGTCCTCGACCTTGAACGAGCCGTTGCGCAGGACGATGCTCAGCTTGCCGATGTGCATCGGGCGGTCGAAGAACTTCGAGCCCTGCTTTTCAGCGAGGTTCGTCAGGTTCGGCCCGACGTCGATCGTCACGAACGTGATGATGCCGGCGGCCACGAGGGCCACGAGTATGGCGAGCGCGCGGAGCACCGGGTGCTGACGCCGCCTCGTCGGGGGCGGCTGGGGGGCCGGCGCGGGTTCTGCCGGCGGCTCGGGGGACGGGAGGGTTTCTTCGGTCACGCCGCGGCTCACTCGATCACGACCAGCACCCGGCCGGCCTCGACGGAGGCGCCGGCGGTCACGGCGATCTCCTTCACCCGGCCGCTCTTGGGGGACCGCAGTTCGTTCTCCATCTTCATCGCCTCGACGACCACGACCGGCTGCCGCGCCTGCACGTCGTCGCCCGGGGCGACGAGCACGCGCAGGACGCGGCCGGGCATGGGGGCGATGACGGATTGCTCACCGTGCGCGCCGGCGCCGCTCTCGACGGCGGCGCGGCCGGTGCGGCGGCCGTTGACCGTCACGACAATGTTCCGTCCTCCGAGGTAGGCGAGCATCTCGCCGGCGGCGGCGCCTGGCGCGAACTGCACCGACACGCCGTCGTGCGACTGATCGGGGAACAGCAGCGACACGCCGGACTCTCCGCTGCGCTGCGCGTCGACGAGCGAGACGACGCCGTCCACGGTGACGCGGTAGCGGCGGGGCCCGGCGCGCTCGATCGACACGGTGCGGCCGCGGCCGTTCAGGTCGATCTCGAACGTCATCGACGGGACTCACGCGCTGGCGGCACATCAACACAAATCACCAGGGTGCAAAGACCACACAGGCGGGCGACGCCTCGTGATGGTCCGTTCCTCGTGATGGTCGCCACCAGCCGCCGGCCGTGAGACGCCCGGGACACCTTCATCGTCGAAGCGCTTCCTGCCGCGCGGCCGTCGTCCACGCCTGACCGCCGGATCGCCGCGTGCCGCCGGCGAACGCGCCGCTCGAGCGGAACCACGCGTCGAGGGCCGCCGCGATCGCGATGTGCTGCTCTTCGGCGGCGCTGAAGGTGCTGAACGACTCGCCGCGGCGCGACTCGAGCAACCGGTCGAGATACGTCGTGTCGAACCGGCCGGCGATGTAGTCCGGCTCGGTCATCAGCCACAGGAAGAACGGGATCGTCGTCTTGATGCCGAGCACTTCGTACTCCGCGAGCGCGCGCGACATCCGCGCGATCGCCTCTTCGCGCGTGCCGGCCCACCCGATCAGCTTCGCGATCATCGAGTCGTAGAAGACCGGCACCGTAAAGCCGGGCAGGACACCGCCGTCGTCGCGGATCCCCGGGCCGCTTGCGGCCCGAATCCCGCGCACGAGGCCCGGCGACGGCAGGAACCCCTCATCCGGGTCCTCGGCGTAGATGCGGCACTCGATGGCGTGGCCGTGCGGCGTGAGCGCGCGGTCCGGATCGATCGCGAGGCGCTCGCCGCGCGCAATGCGGATCTGCCAGTGAACGAGATCCAGGCTCGTGACCATCTCGGTGACGGGATGCTCGACCTGAAGGCGGGTGTTCATCTCGAGGAAGTAGAAGGCGCCGTCCTCGTCGAGCAGGAACTCGATCGTGCCGGCGCTCGTGTAGCCGGCGGCCGCGGCCACCGCGGCAGCGGCGGCGGCCATCTTCCGGCGCAGCGCCTCGTCGACGAACATCGAAGGCGATTCCTCGACGACCTTCTGGTGGCGCCGCTGGATCGAGCACTCGCGCTCGACAAACGGGATCACGGTGCCGTGCTGATCGGCGAGGAGCTGGATCTCGATGTGGCGCGGCTTCATGATGCGGCGCTCGAAGTACACCGCGGTATCGCCGAACGCCGAACCCGCCTCGGACCGCGCGGTCCGCACCGCATTCAGCAGCGCGCCCGGGGTCCAGACGACGCGCATCCCCTTGCCGCCGCCGCCGGCGACCGCCTTCACCATCAGCGGGTACCCGATGCGCGCCCCTTCGGCCGCGATCTCCTCGTCGGGCGCTTCAGCGCCGAGCCCTGCCTCGGTTCCCGGCACGACCTGGACGCCGGCCCGCAACGCCACTTCGCGCGCGCCGGTCTTGCTGCCCATCAAATGGATCGCTTCGGGCGTCGGGCCGATGAACGTGAGCCCCTCGTCGCGGCACGCGGCGGCGAACGCCGCGTTCTCGGCAAGGAAGCCGTAGCCGGGATGGACGGCGTCGGCGCCGGTTTCGCGTGCGGCCTCGATCAGCCTGTCGATGCGGAGGTAGCTCTCGGACGCGGGGCTCGGCCCGATGTGCACGGCCCGATCGGCGTCGCGCACGTGCCGCGCGCCGCGGTCGCAGTCCGAAAACACGGCGACCGTCGGGAGCCCGAGCTCACGACAGGCGCGGATGATGCGAACGGCGATTTCGCCCCGGTTGGCGACGAGGACCTTCACGACGTTAATTGTATTCGGTTCAAGGGGTTCGCGGGGTCGCGGCGAGGCGCGGCGAAGACGGTAGCACGGAGGCGCTTCTTGCCCGGAGGGCACGGAGAGCACGGAGGTAGAGGGCTGCGAACGGTCGGTCGCCGGGCCGCGCGTCGCGCGGCACGAGGTCGCGCCAGACCGGAATCACAAGCCGATGGCTATGGGGCGGCTTGTGATTCTGTCTGGCGTGGCCTCGTATCGGCCGGCCGAAGGCCGGCCACGGCGACCGACCAGATAGCAGCCGCTTACTCGGTTGTCTTCGCCGCGCGATCCGCGTGATCGACCGCTCAAGACTCTGTGCGTCTCGGTGTGCTCTGCGGCTCTGTGTTCCTCTTCGTAACAGTCCGCGGGCCCGGCTAGAGCGGGATGTTGCCGTGCTTCTTCGGGGGGTTCTTGTCGCGCTTGGTCTCCAGGCCGGCGAGCGCGGCGATCAGCTTGGCGCGGGTCTGGCGGGGGTGGATGACTTCGTCGATGAAGCCGCGCGCGGCGGCGACGTAGGGG
>JANOJK010000996.1:0-6503 GCA_031408165.1 Acidobacteriota bacterium
CCGTGCAGGTAGGCGGGATCGAGCCGCAGGACGGTTTCCAGTTCGTCCTTGATGTCGCCGCGGTACTTCAATCCTTGCCGTAGCCCGAACGACTCCGCCAGCGCCCCCATGTTGGCCGCCACCCAGAAATGTCCCTCGGGCTTGTTCGGGGCGCTGGCGATCGCGGCGCGCCCGGCTGCGATCCCCGAGTCGAGATACCCCTTCCGCGATGTCTCCGGCGCGTGCCCGCCGAGCCAATAGCGCGCGCGCGCGAGCTTCCACGCGGACTCGAAGTCCTTCGCATCCTTCGCAAGGCGCTGCGCCCAGATCTGTTCGGCGCGCTCCGCAAGCGAGATCGTTTCCCGCTGCCTGTAGAGTACGTCCGGATCTTCTCCCTGACGACCGACGCCGCCGGTGGCGGCGGAAAGGCGCGCTTCAATCCCCAGCAAAGCCGTGGCTTCCACCTGCAGGCCGAAGGCGCTCCACGCGAAGAGCAGCGCGAGCGCCGCGTTCGCGACGTGCCCCGTCCAGCAGATCCGGCACTGGAGCCGGCGCGTGATCAGGCCGTGCCCCAGCACCATGCTCATCGCGACGGCGGGGAGCGTCATGACGAAGAGCAGCCACGCGGGCCACCGCAGGAGGAGGCCGATCGCCAGCAGGAAGTAGAGCGTCACGCCGAGCAGCGCGTTGGGGACCCCCAGCAGCCGCGAGCGCGGACTGCGGAAGAGCACCGCACAGCCTCCGTCGTCCATCTGGCAGACCTCAGGACCCGTGAGCCACGCCGGCAGCACACGGTAGTGGCCATACAAGGCCGCGCTCGCCGCCGCCGCGCCCGACCCGAGCGCGATCCATGTCAGATAGAATACGAACATGCAGGACATCATCCGCCAGCTCCTCGTGGAACTGGGGGAGAATCCCTCGCGTGAAGGGCTCCTCAACACGCCGAAGCGGGTGGAGAAGGCGTTCCGGTTCCTGACCAGCGGTTACCATGCCGACGTCGACACCGTCCTGAACAACGCCTTGTTCACGGTGGATTATAACGAGATGGTGATCGTCAAGGACATCGACTTCTACAGCCTCTGCGAGCATCATCTCCTCCCGTTCTTCGGCCGCTGTCATATCGCTTACATACCCAAAGGCAAGGTGATCGGGCTCAGCAAGATCCCGCGGCTCGTCGAGGTCTTCGCGCGCCGCCTCCAGATCCAGGAACGGATGACGAGCCAGATCGCCGAAACGATCCGCGAGAAGATCGAGCCGCTCGGGGTCGCCGTTGTCATCGAGGCGACCCACCTGTGCATGGCGATGCGCGGCGTCGAGAAACAGAACTCCTTCGCGATCACGAGCGCGATGCTCGGCGGGTTCCAGCACGACGCGCGCACGCGCATGGAGTTCCTGGAGTTGATCCGGCGCCCCGATCTGCAATCGCGCGCGTCACAGTGCCACAGCACCCATCCCGCATCGTCTGGCTGACGGAAGCGACGACCGACCCTCTATCTCCCGGGCGCGCGGAACCGGATCCTCGCAGCCGCGAACCGTGAACGGCGAACTGCGAGCCGCGCACCGGGAACCGTGAAGCGTGAACCGAGAGGCGCGAACCGAGAGGCGCGAACCGAGAACCCGCGAACCGCGAACGGTGAACTACCAACACTGAACCGTGAACTCTGAACCGTGAACGCTATACTCAGATCATGCGCCTCCTGACGGTTGTCCTCGTCGCGGCTGTGCTGGCTGGCAGTTCCTCCGCAGCCCAGCGCAGACCGGCGAAGAAGGTCCCGAGAAGGCCGGCCGCCGCGAAAGTCGCGCCGGCTCCGCTCAAGACGATGACGCCCGAGGTGAAGTGCCCGTCGCTCATCGGGATGGGGATCAAAACCGTGCGCAGCTTTTGCGACGTCCCCGCCGGCCGCGATCCCGCGCAGGGCATCGTGATTACGCTGCCGCCTCATGTGGGCCCGGGCACGCTCACCTTCGACCTGCATGCCCGGCACCTGTACTCGGAGGACGAGATGAAGCGGGGCAAGGCCTACGCGCGTTACCGCGCGGTCATCGGGGCGCTGACGATGGCGGGGGAGCTGCTCGAGCGGGGCGCCGTCGACGCCGAGTTCCGTACCGCGGCCGACCTGTTCGATCGGATCGGAGGAGGCGCGGGTCCGGGAAGTCTCAAAGCCGTCGCGCCGGCTGGCCGCGAACAGGCCGTGATCACGGTGCCTGCCGGCGTGGACCAGGTGAGCCTCCTCGGCGAGACGCTCGACGCGACGACGCCGGCCGGCCATGAAACCGTCGTGATGCCGGGCCGCCCGGTGGCGATCGTGAGCAACCTGTTGTTCGAGTACCGCCCCGCGCCCGTGCGCAGGTAGTCACTGGTGAGTGTCAGGAGTCTGTCGAGCGTCAGTGGCTGCTCTCGCGCTCCCAGCTGTGGCGCGCGGCGAGGACCTTGATTTCGAGCAGGTCGATGAGCGACCGGCAGCGCGCGAGCAGGCCGTCGCGCTCGAGGAGCGCCTGCTTCTCGACGGGATCGAACTCCAGGTATTGCGCGAGCGCGTTAACGAGGTCCTCGTCGGGCATCGAGCTGGGGACCTTCGCGTCGGGCTGCCCCTCGGGCTGGGGCACGAGCAGCATTTCGAGGCGGCGGCGCTCGCCGCGCATCTCGACTCGCACGCTTTCCGCTGACGGCTCCGGCACCGCGACCACCGTCGCGAGCCGGTACGCCTGCGCCGAATCCTCGCCGTCTATCCTGAACTTCTCCATCCCCCGCAGGACGATGTGGAAGCGGCCATCCGGCAACCGCTCCGCGTGGGTGATGACCCCGGCGCAGCCGATCGGATACACGGGCGGGCGTCCCTCGTAATCCTCTTCCCACCCCCGGCGCAACAGCACCATCCCGATGATCCGGTCCCCGTTCAGCGCGTCCTCCACCATCTGCCGGTACCGCGGTTCGAAAATGTGGAGCGGCAGAAACACGTTGGGGAAGAGGACGACGTTCGGCAGCGGAAAGATCGGGATGGTTGGCGGCAGCATGCCCATTGGCGCCTGGTAATCGCGAATCTTCAATGTACGGTCCGCGTTTTCTTGTCCATGTAGTCCATGAGGACGTAGCGGCCGAGCGTGCGGGGCGTGGTGAAGTAGGCCTTGCCGTGGCAGATCTCCGCCACCTTGCGCACGAAGCTGACCAGCTCGTAGTCGCGCGCGAGCATGAAGGTGTTGATCAGGATGCCGGCCTTGCGGCAGGCCGCCACCTCCGCGAAGGTCTCCGACACGATGAACGGGTCGAGGCCGAACGCGTTGCGGTAGATGCGGCCGTCGGGCCGTGTGAGCGCGGACGGCTTGCCGTCCGTGATCATGATGATCTGCCGCATGTCCTTCTGCTGCTTCTGGAGGAGGCGGCGCGCCAGGCGGAGTCCCTCGCGGGTGTTCGTGTAGTACGGGCCGACCCGTGACCGCGCGAGCTGGCCGAGCGGGATCTCCTCGGCGGAGTCGTGGAACAGCACCACCTTGAGCGCGTCGCCCGGGTACTGCAGCCGGATCAGGTTCGCCAGCGCCAGCGCCACGCGCTTGGCCGGCGAGAACCGGTCCTCGCCATAGAGGATCATGCTGTGGCTGCAATCGAGCATCAGGACGGTGGCGCAGGAACTCTGGTACTCCCCCTGCGCGACCATGAGGTCTTCGTAATCGACCTCGATGCCCGAAGTTCGGGGGTCGACGATCACGGATCGGGGATCGAGATTCGAAGATCGATCGTGCCCGTCCGCGGCCTTCGGTCCTCGAAGCTCGACCTCGGCCTGGGCGCGCCGCGCGCGCAGGACCGCGTTCATGATCGTCCCGCTCGCGTCGAGGTTCATGGTGTCGCCGAACTCGTACGGCTTCGACGTTCCGCTGGCCTCGATCCCGGTTGCCATCTCGCGCGTGTCGTGGCGCCCCAGGCTGCTCTTGCCGAGCGACCCCAGCAGATCCCGCAGCGCGCGGTAGCCGAGGAAGTCGAGGCTCTTGTCGGTGATCTCGAACCGGTACTGCTCGGGATTGTCCATGCCGCCGTCTCCCGCGCCCTCGCGGCGCTCGCGCTCCGCGTCGAGATCGGGCGGTCCGCTCAGGTAGCCCTGGGCCTGGAGCTTCTCGATGATCTTCTCGATGAGGGCGTCGAGCCGCTGCTCGGCGTCGTCCGCGTCGCGCCAGTCTTTTCCGAGGAGCCGCTCGAGCGTCTCCTCCGAGAGCATCCCCCCGTTCAGGATGGCCTCCATGATCGCGTCGTGCAGCGATTGACGCGAATGCCCCGGCCCCTCGTCCTCGTACGGCAGCCCGTACGGGTTCTCGAAGCCGCTCCCGAGCAGCATGTCGGACAGCTTGGACAGGAGCTCTTCGAGATCGACGCCGTCGAGCTCGTCGCCGGTGAACTTCGTGTAGCGGTATTTCACGGTTCCTGCGTCAGTACGATCTCACGCACAGGAGGCAAGGAGGCCAGGGACAGCGCTGTGCTCCCGCCGGCTCTGCGCGAGATCGTCGTGGCCACCATGGTCTAGTTGTAGTACTTCTTCTTGTTGCCGCCCGTCAGCGGCAGCTCCCGCTCGGTGAGCGGATCCATCGTCCGGGCCGGGCGCTTGGTCTGTTCGGCGGCGTGGAACTGTCCCTCGACCGAGCGGCTGATCTTGCGCTGCGCGTACATGCCTTCGAGGACGAAGTCGACGGCGGACGCGAGGCGCGGGTCGTCGGGGCGCTTGCCGAGGCCCGCCTGCCCCGCGCGGGCGGAGGGAGTCGACGCGGCCGTGCGCGCCGCCTCGTGCAGCCCCTGCACTTCCGCGGTGCGCGCGACGAGCTCCGCCGCGGGCAGCGCGTCGTCGATCTGCAGGTTGCCGCCGAGGTCGAACCACTCCGTGACCTGCCGGAGGTCCACGTTCGGGAACCACCCGTCGAAGACGATCGCCACGGCGCTGCGGACGATCTCCCGCGCCACGGTGTCGGCCCCTTTCAGCTCCCCCTCGTATTCGAGCTCGAACTTCCCGGTGATGGCGGGGATGGCGGCGTAGATGTCCGTAATCCGGGGGACGGCGATCGTCTCGCCGCTGGCGAGCGAGCGGCGCTCGGCGTTCGAGACGACGTTCTCGAGCAGCGAGATGGGGAGCCGCTGGCTGACGCCCGAGCGCTTGTCGACCTTCTGGTCCAGCCGCGCCTGGAAGGCGACCTCTTCGACCACTTCGCGCACGTAATCCGGGATGGACAGCTCGACCTGGCCCGCGTCGCGCGCGGTCCAGGCCTCCTGCTTCGTGATCTGCATCGCCTGCTGCCGGCTGGCGGGGTAGTGAGTGCGGATCTCCGAGCCGATGCGGTCCTTGAGCGGCGTGATGATCTTTCCGCGGGCCGTGTAATCCTCGGGGTTCGCGCTGAAGACGACCAGCAGATCCAGCGGCAGCCGGACGGGGTAGCCCTTGATCTGGACGTCCCCTTCCTGCAGGATATTGAAGAGCCCGACCTGGATTTTCCCGGCGAGGTCCGGCAGCTCGTTGATGGCGAAGATGCCGCGGTTCGCGCGGGGCACGAGCCCGTAGTGCATCGTGAGCTCGTCGGACAGCTCGAGGCTCGCGCGCGCCGCCTTGATCGGATCGAGGTCGCCGATCATGTCGGCGATCGTCACGTCGGGCGTCGCGAGCTTTTCCACGTACCGCTGTTCCGGCCCCAGCCACGCGACCGGCAGATCGTCCCCCACGTCGCGCGCGCGCCGGCGGCACGCCGCGCACAGCGGCGCCATCGGGTCGTCATGAATTTCGCAGCCTGGCACGACCGGCAACGCCGGGTCGAGGAGCGACGTGAGCGCGCGCAGCATCCTCGTCTTTGCCTGGCCGCGCAGGCCGAGCAGGATGAAGTTGTGCCGCGAGAGCACCGCATTCACGATCTGCGGGACGACGGAGTCGTCGTAGCCGATGATGCCCGGGAACAGCGTGTCGCCCGCGCGGAGCTTGCGAATCAGGTTTTCGCGGATCTCCGACTTGACGGAGCGCCGCGCAACGCGGTCGGCCGCGACGTCTTTCCGAAGTGCGCCGACCGTGGTCGCCTTGGGGTGCATATGGACCGATATTAACGCAGGTTCACGGGAACCAGGGGTTCGTGGGGCACTTCGAGGGATGTCCGAGATGAACACAGAGGCCCGGAGGTCACAGAGGCGCACAGAGAAGCGCACAGAAAGACCAGGGCGGGGAGAGCCCACGAAGCGCCGATAGGGCTGAAGGCATCGAACGAGGGGCGGACATACGCGGCACCCTTCTCAGAAAATGACTCTGCGAGAGATCGATCTCTCGCAGAGCTCGCCGAAAAGCAGAGGGCGCTGAGCAGGCCGCGAGGAGCCGGGTTCGTGGGCCGCCTTCGGCGGCCCGGGTGCAGGTCATGACGACTCTGTGCGTCTCTGTGCACTCTGTGCCTCTGTGTTCCTCTTCTTTCTCTGCCTCTGCGTCCTCCAAATCCTCTGCGCCTACGGAACCGAATAAGATCGCGCCCGCATGCCAGATCCCCGTCCAGCCCGTTCGCCCGGCCGGCCACAGGTT
>JANOJK010001046.1:0-2775 GCA_031408165.1 Acidobacteriota bacterium
AAGGGGCGGCCGATGGAAGTCGACACCCCGAGGGTCGTGAAGTAGTTCCCGGAGACCCACTTCAGATCGACAGCCTCGGGCGGCCCCTCGACCGTGATCGCGTCACGCCGCGCGGTTGAGGCGGCGAGCGCATCGACGAACTGTGCGCCGTCGGCCGCGATCCTGCGGTAGGCGGAGTAAGAGAACGGCTCCGTTCCATTCGGATAAAGCGTCGTCAGCGCGACAAGTTCCTCAGGGCGCTCGGCGGGGAGCGTGCGCAGCATGATGGCGTTGACGGCGCTGAAGATGGCCGTATTGGCACCGATACCAAGCGTCAACGTGACGACGACCACCGCGGCAAACGCCGGCGACCTGCGCAGCGTGCGCGCCCCATACCGCACGTCGCGCCACGTCTGCTCGACCGTGCTTTCCCAGCCGACGCCGCGGGTGTGGTCCTTGACCGCCTCCATGCTGCCAAGCGCCACGCGGGCCGCTCGACGCGCACCCTCGGGCGTCATGCCGGCGCGCACTCTCGCCTCGACGGAGGATTCCAGGTAGGCGCGAAGCTCTTCGTCCAACTCCTGCTCAGCGTGCCTGCTGCGAATCAGGCCCTTCAGTCCGCCAATGAAGCGCTGGAAGATAGCCATCACAGTTGTCCGGGCGTGACAGCGAGAATTCTGGCGATTGCCAATGCCTGCGCTTCCCACTGTCGCGTCTCGCGCTTGAGCCGAGCCCGACCCTGCGCCGTGAGGTGGTAGTACTTCGCGCGACGGTTGTTCTCGCTCACACGCCACTCTCCCTCTATCAGGCCGTCACGCTCCAGTCGCCTCAGCCCGGGGAACAGCGAGCCCGCATTGACCCGGAATCCCCCGCCGCTGATCTGTTCGAGGCGAACGCCGATGCCGTAGCCGTGCAGCGGTTCGAGCGTCAGCGTCTTCAGGATCAGCATCTGCAACGTGCCTTGCACGAGACCACTCGCCTCCGTATCGGTCATACTCCTCCAGACAAACTAGATGAGACGCGTCCATTCTAGGTTAGTCATCTAGTTTGTCAAGAGAAGCGTGCGGAGAAGTGGGCGCCGCCTGAATCAACCGACCAAGGGACCAAGGTTCTCGACCTACAACACGCAGCTCAAAATGTTCTGGTGGGGCTGGGGTGAAACCGACATCGCTCGCCTCAACGGCCTTGCGGTAATCGAGAAGCTCAAGGCGCAAGGCGTCACGATCGAAACCATGGAGACGCCGGGTGGTCACGAGTGGACCAATTGGCGTCTCTACCTGCACGAGATTGCGCCGAAGCTGTTCCAGTAACGGGTCTCGCCCTGCCGACAGCACGTGTCGGTGGTTCCGGTGTTCGAAATCAATTCGCGTCACAACTGATGGTAGACAGACGTTGCCAACCACCGCGCTTTGTCGAGCCCTCAGCCCTTCTTACCCAGACCGCAAGTTGTCAAAGTTACTCACCAGTCGACCGACGAGGCAATCGGTCGATGCCCCGCCGACGGTTGAGGCGGCGCGCGACGTTGAGCGCCGGCTTCGACTGGTCCGTCGCAAGTAGTGAGAGCCTCGGCTGGACGGTCGCCGAGAGACCCGAACAGTTTGGGCGGCACCGACTGTGCAAACACCTAGGGCATGGCCCTGCGGCTCTGACGAAAGGCAGAGAGATTAAATTAATGATGATGCGAAGAGGTGGTCCAATGAAGATGAGAAATGGAACATTGTTGCGTGTCTTTCTTGCGGGCACGCTGGCCATGACGCCAATGGCGGCGGCGATAGCCCAGGGGCAGCAGAGAGAGACCTCTGACCACGGCGGCCATAGCAGCAGCTCCAGGGGCAGCCTGAGCGTTCCCGTCTCCGGAACCGCACGGCTGGACGCGAATCCCGCCGTGAGCTCGGCGCTGACAGGCACGTTTACGATTCAGAAGTTCGTCAGGAACGGCAACGGTGTCAACGCGGTCGGCACGCTCACCGCGAGCTTCACCGATCCGGTCACCACCATCGCCCGCACGATCGTCACGCAGGCGTCGATCCCTGTTGACCGGGAAGCGAGCGGCGCGCCGGCGACGCCGGCCGAAGCTGAAGCCGACGATGCGCCTTTGCGCGGCCCGGCAGTCGCGGCGCAACCGGCGTGCGACGTTCTGAATCTGGTGCTCGGGCCTCTCGATTTGAACCTGCTGGGTCTTCGTATTCAGCTGAATCAGGTCGTTCTCGACATCACTGCGGTGCCTGGAGCAGGCAATCTGCTGGGGAACCTGCTCTGCGCAATCGTCGGATTACTCGACGGTCCAGCAGGTCCACTTGGGCAGCTCGTCGCGCTGTTGAATGGTCTGCTCGCTCTTCTAGGCTGAAGCTGACGGATGCTGGTGAGAGGATCCAGGATCCTCTCACCAGCGATTTGTCGGCCTGGGGACATGCCCTCCTAGTTCACTCGACGAAGCGGCTTCGGAACTCCGGACGCGGCATCAGGCACTGTTCGTGGCGGCCGAATACGCGATACCGGTTTCGGGCGACAACGTCGTAGACGCAGTCCAGAAACGCGGGTGGCAGGACCCGCATCAGGACTGCCCACTTCCAGGGCCACGCGAGCTCGCCGGCGACGAAGAGCGCGGCGCTACTCCTGCTGAATAGCCGGGCGTGACCCGTCCGATAGTTGGCGAGAACGTAAAGCGAGGTCAGTTCGTGAGGGTTGCCGCCGAAACGTTCGACAATGGCCCTTCCGGTGACGCTTTGGAGCGAAGCAAAGGTAAACACAGCGCGGTGATCGTGCTTGAGGAGAAATTGGAGCAACCGGTTACAC
>JANOJK010001048.1:0-1706 GCA_031408165.1 Acidobacteriota bacterium
CGTAGCAGTTGCGTGGCTTTCACTGACGGTCTGGCTGCTGGTAAAGGGCGTGGATACCCAAAGATGGCAGGAGAAGGCCGCCGTTGCCGGATAGCGGAGCCTGTCAGAGCTTCCGCGAAGCCATCTCGAAGAGGACCGTGATAGTAAAGGTGGTTTGAGATGCGCGCGTTCAGAGCGCCAGTAAGGTCTGATTAACGGTATCCAAAGGACGGTTCTACATAGACGCGCTGACGACCCCGACGCACCTCAGGATCGGTGTATCCGACTCAGACGGCTCTTCCGCCCCCGCGGACCAGCGCGGCCCGCTTTCAGCTGCCAGCCGGACCGAAGGTCTTGTCGAGCCAGTCGAGGATCTCCTTGAAGGCCAGCACCGGTTTCGGCGGGAGATGGCCGCCGTCGAGGACCTTGTGCTCCTTCAATGCGGCAGCCGTGCCGAGCATGTGAAACAACGGCAACTGTGCTGTCTCGTAGGGCAGGTCGAAATCCTGGCGGCCGTTGACCATAATCACGGGCTGCGTCACCCGGCCCGCGAAGTTGATCGGCTCCCATTCGGCCGGAATTTCGTAGGTCTCGAAGCCGCCCGATAGCAACACACCGGCGCGGACCCGCGGCTCGATCGCGAGCATGACCGGCATGAGCTGCGCCCCCATGCTGATGCCGTAGCCCGCGATGTGCGAGCGGTCGACGTCGGGTCGCGTCTCCAGGTAGTCGAGCGTACGGCGGAAATCCTGACCGCGCTCGATTCCGAGCGCCCGTCGCACGTTTGGCCCGAGCGGCGGCGTAATGCGCCGTTCGTAGGTGTGCTGAAAGACCGGGGTGATCACCATCCGTCCGCTGCGCACCAGGAACTCAATCCAGTGTGTCCCCCGGTCCCGGCTCGATCGCAGCATCAATGCATCGGCGCCGGGAACAAAAATCAGGGTCTGGTATGGCGCGCGGCCGGCTTTGGGAACAAAGACATCAGCGGAGATGCGCTGGGTGCCATACGCGGCGCGGAACGATACCCGCTGCCGCACCCAGTGCACCGGTGCCGCATCCTCTTCCTCCACTTTCACATCGAGCGGGACGGCGTCGTAGTCGTAGAGCCGCCGATACGCGGCGAACAGCGCATCGTCCACCGGCTTGAGTGTCGCCGGGTCGCGCTCGAGCGCGGCGATCGGTGCGAGAACGGCAGCGTCCAGGGCGACGGTTTGCTTGATGCACCGGAACCCGAATCCAGCGGCGCGGTGAACCCCCCCGCGTGCGTCCGGGTCCTTGAACTGATACGCCGCTTCGTGGAACGCGCCGCCCAGCACGTAGCGCAGGCCCGGCTTTGCCTCGTTCCAGCACCACTCCTTGACGTTGCCCGCCATGTCGTGGGTGCCGTACGGGTCGACTCCGCGCAGGCTCCCAACCCTGACGGTCGCCTTGCTCGCGAAGTTGCTGTAGCGAAGCACCTCGGAGAACACTCCGAAGGCGCCGGCGGCCCTGTACCAGTGATAGGGGGTCGGCAGCGTCTTTCCCACCGATACCGCGTAGGCTGCCGCTTCGTACCAGCTGACGCCGCTCACCGGAAAATCGTCCTGCCCGTCCGGGTAGGTGCCGAGCTCCCACGTGGAAGGGCCGGGCCGGTTGGTCGAATCGCGGAACTCCAGCATCGCTTCGTCCCACGACAGCGTGCGGCCGTCCTTGACGAACGGCTGCTGCCAGTAGGCGCGTGTCGTATA
>JANOJK010000550.1:0-5814 GCA_031408165.1 Acidobacteriota bacterium
TTCTCGGCACGGAAGCCGTAGCGCGCGCCGAGCGAACGGAGCAGGGAAAAGGTGCCGGATCGATCGTGCCCGAACAGAAAATTCGCCCCGACCCAGACTTCGACAACGTGCAGCCACTCGACGAGCACGGTGCGCACGAACGTCTCGGGATCCCAGCGGGACATGTCGGGGGTGAACCGGACGACGGCGACCCCCTGCATCCCGGCGCGGCTGAGGGCTTCCAGCCGCTGCTCGGTCGTCATCAGGAGCGCCGGCGCCTTGTCGGGCCGGACGACGCGTGGCGGATGCGGATCGAAGGTCATCGCGGCCGGCGTGCCGCCCCGCTCCCCCGCGCGGCGGCGCACACGATCGATGATCTTCGAGTGCCCGCGGTGCAGGCCGTCGAAGTTCCCGAGGGCCAGCACAGGGTTGTGCCATCTCGGCGGCGGGTCGTCAGGGTAGTGGGCGATCACTCGACGTCCAGGACGAGGCCATCATAGGCGAGGCTCATCCCTTCAGGAAGTCTGGCGCACGTCGCTTCGTGCGGGAGCTGATGGCACATGTGCGTGAAACAGGTCCGCGGCGCGCCGATGCGGCGCGCGGTCTCGACGGCTTCGCCGAGCGAAAAGTGGGTCGGGTGGGGCCGGTCGCGCAGCGCGTCGAGCACGACCGCGTCGAGCCCCTCGAGCAGCGGCCAGGCCCGCTCGTCGAGGCGATTGCAGTCGGTCAGATACGCGAACCGTCCGAACCGGTAGCCGAGAATCGGCCGCGCGCCGTGCCACAGCGGAATGGGCTGCACGTCGAGATCGCCCACCTTCAGCGGCCCATCCACCAGCCGCAGGTCGAGCGCCGGGAGGCCGCCCCCCCTCGGCGTGGCGGGGTCGAAGACGTAGTGAAAGGTCTTGCGGATGTCGTCGAGCGTGAGGGCGTCGCCGTAGCAGGGCATCGGCCGTTTCATCACGGCATTGAAGCGGCGGACGTCGTCGATGCCAAGGATGTGGTCCGCATGGCCGTGCGTGAACAGGATCGCGTCCACGGCGGTGACCCCGTGCCTGAGCGCCTGCGCGCGCAGATCGGGGCCCGCGTCGACGAGCACGGTGGTGTCCCCGCGTTCCGGATGTTCCGCGGCCGCGGCCGATTGGACGAGGATGGACGGACGCAGGCGGGTATCGCGCGGATCGGTGGATCGGCAGGTCGTACACTCGCACCCGATCATCGGCACGCCGTGCGACGTGCCCGTGCCGAGAAACGTGATCCGCACGCCCTAGGGTTCGAGGATGATGCGCTTCTCGCCCTTCTGGGCCTCGACGAAGCGCATCCGCAGGTCGTACAGAAGCTCGTCGAGCAGCTTCGCTTCGGGCGGCGTCAGGTTGCCCGCGGTCTTCTCCTGCAGCATGCCGATGATGTCGATCAACTGCCCCGCCGCCGTCACGTTCGGCTCGACGCGTTCCCCCGTGGCGGGGTCGGGCAGGTCCCCGAAGTTGACGGCCGCCATGGTGGCGAGCCACAACAGGAAATCCGGAAAGCTGGCCCCGGACTCTTCTTTGTTCTCCACCTCGCGATGGTACCATATCGCCCCTCATGCCCTCCGACGCCGGCGCCGCATTCCAGGCCCTCGTGGACATCATGGCGCGCCTGCGCGGCCCGCGCGGCTGTCCCTGGGATCGCGAACAGACGCTCCAGTCACTGCGCGGGTTCGTGCTCGAAGAGACGCACGAGGTGCTCGACGCGATCGACCGCGGCGACACCGACGCGCTCCGCGGCGAGATCGGCGACCTGATCTTCGAGGGAGTGTTTCTCGCGCAGATAAGCGCCGACGAGGGCCACTTCACGGTGGCGGATTCGTTGCGATCCATCACGGAGAAACTGATCCGCCGCCATCCGCACATCTTCGATCCCGAGGGGCGTCCGCTCGACACGCCCGGCGAAGTCCACCAGCAATGGGAGCAGATCAAGTCGAAGGAACAGGCCGACGCCGGCGAGCGACGGTCCGTGCTGCGCGGCGTGCCGCGTGCGCTCCCTGCCTTGCTGCGCGCGCACGAGATCGGCACCCGCGTCGCCGCCGTCGGGTTCGAATGGGCGAACGCCGCCGACGTCGTGGACAAGATTGAAGAGGAGGTCGCGGAGTTGCGCCAGGCGGTCGACGGCGAGGGCCCCGCCCGCACGGAAGAGGAGATGGGAGACCTGCTCTTCTCCATCACCAACCTTGCGCGCAAGCTCGGCATCGATTCGGAATCGGCGCTGCGCAAGGCGAACGAGAAATTCACCAGGCGCTTCAACGCCCTCGAGGAACGGCTGCACGCCCGGGGACGTTCGGTCCACGACGCCACGCTCGAGGAGATGGAAAGGGAGTGGGAGGCCGTCAAGACCCAGACTGCAGACGGCTCACATCACTAAGGTCACCAAGGTCACGAAGCTCACAAAGGTCACAACGCCACTTCTCTAAGGCTGCGTACCTTCACCTTCCTGGAAACGCAACTCCTGCCACCTTCGGTGTCTCGATCTGCCACACCCCGTGAAATGCGGAATGAAATGCGGCGCAGCCGGATTGCATGTCTGCGCCGGCCCTTGTGGTCGCGATCCCTCTCCTCGCCGGTGTGGTCGCGGGGGCGCTGTCGGGCACCGGACCGGGCGCGGCGCTGATCGTTCTGGGGTTCGCCTGGCTGGCCGCCCTCGTCGCGGTGTGCCGCGGGCGTGGCGTTCTGGTCGTCGCCGCGACCGTCATCGGGTGCCTGGCGGCAGGCGTCGCGCTCGGCGCCGGGGCGAGCCGCGAGGCGGCGAGTCTGTCCGTCCTGGCCTGGTTCCACGAATCACGGTCGCGTGACGGCCCGGTCCGCGTGACCGCCATCCTTCGCGAGGACGCGAGCGCCACGACAGCCGGGCTGAGCGCGATCGTCGATGTCGTGGAGGTCGATGGACGGCGGCTCGCAGGGGGCGTTCGCGTGACCATTGCGGGCGCGCTCGCCGGTAGCGTCCGGCGCGACTGGCGTGCGGGACGGACGGTCGCGATGACGGCGCTCCTCCGCGAGCCGCTCGATTACCGCGATCCGGGCGTGCCGAGCGACCGGGCGCGCCTTGCGCGCCAGGGTGTCGTGCTCCTTGGCTCCGTGAAGAGCGCCGCGCTGACGAGGGTCGTCGCGCGCGGGTCATGGCTGAGCGAAGCCGCCGGCGCCCTCCGGGCCCGGGTCCGAAGTGCCACCGCCGGGGCGGTCGGCCGGTGGAGTCCGCAATCCGCTGGAGTCGTGACCGCCATCCTGATCGGCGATCGCAGCGGCCTCGACGTCGAGGACGAGCGGCGCCTGCAGGAGGCCGGGACGTATCACGTCATCGCGATCTCCGGCGGGAACATCGCGCTGCTCACGGCGCTCCTGGTGGCGGCGGGCCGGGCCGTCCGCCTGCCCGCGCGCGCAACGGCCGCGGCGTCGATCGCGTTGCTCGCGTTTTACGGCTATGCGGCGGGCCTGGCACCCTCGGTCCTTCGCGCGACGCTCGCCGGCATGGTCTACCTGGCCGCGCGCGCGCTCGATCACCGCGGCACGGCGCTCAACGCCCTGGCCGTCGCAGGGACGTGTGCCGCCCTGAGTGGGCCGCTCACGATCCTGGACGCCGGCTTCGTGCTGTCGTTTGGCGCCACGCTCGCGATCGTGACGACGGCGTCCCGCGTCTTTCCGCGGCTCCCTCGCGAGCGGGGCGCCGGATGGCTCCGGGTGTGGGGCCAGCGAATTCTCTCCGCGGCGGGCGCCCTCTGCGCCGCCACAATCTGCGCGGAGATCGCGCTCGCGCCGATTGGCGCGCGGCTGTTCGGACGCGTCAGCGTCGCCGGACTGCTGCTCAATTTCGCCGCCATCCCGCTGATGTCGATCATCCAGGTGGCGGGCCTGGCCTCGGTCGCGGTCGCCTTTGTGTCGGACGCCGCGGCCCGTGCCTGCGGCTGGCTGGCCCACGCCGCGACGGCGGCCTTGCTGCGGTCGGCGTCGCTCGTCGACGTGGCGCCGTGGCTCGTGCTCGACATTCCACCGCCGGGATTGGCGCTCCTTGCGGCGTGGTATGCGGCCTGGGCCGGGTTGCTGCTCGGCGCCCGCCCGACGATCCGCCGCGTGGCAGTCGCGGGAATCGCCTCGACCGCGATCCTCATCGTCCGCGCGCCTCCCGCCACGAGCGGGTTTCGCGTGCCGGCGCCACCGCACGGGTGGACGCGTGTGGTGTTTCTCGACGTCGGACAGGGAGATGCCACACTCGTCTGGCCCGCAGGCGCGCGTCCGCTGCTCGTGGACGCCGGTGGAGTGCCGGGGACGACGTTCGATCTCGGACGCCGGGTCACACTGCCGGCACTGTGGGCGTTCGGGGTGCGCAGGCTCGGCGCCTTCGTCGTGACGCACGGCGATCCCGATCACATCGGCGGCGCGCCCGCGGTCCTCCGCGCGTTGTCCCCTGCCGAAGTCTGGGACGGCGTTGCGGTCCCGCGCCACGAGCCGCTCCGGCGCCTGCGCGCGGCCGCCGCCAGGGCCGGGGCCAGTTGGGTCGAGCACCGGGCCGGTCAGGCGCTGACCGCCGGCGCTGCGCGGATCGCCGTCCTCAATCCGCCCGAGCCCGACTGGGAACGTCAGAAAGTGCGTAACGACGACTCGATTGTGCTGGATGTGCGCGTCGGTGAGGTCTCGTTCCTGCTGACCGGCGACATCACGCGGGCCGTCGAACCCGACGTCGCCCGCCGGGTCGTCCCGGCCCCCCTCGCCATCGTCAAGGCCCCGCACCACGGCAGCGCGGGCAGCAGCTCCCAGGCGTTTGTGGACGCCACGCGTCCCGCGGCGGTCGTCTTCAGCGCCGGACGCCGCAATCCGTTCGGGCATCCGGCACCCGCCGCCGTGGCCCGCTATCGCGCGGCCGGCGCGCGGGTGTTCAGCACCGCGGACGAGGGTGCCGTCATTTTCGACACCGATGGCAAGACAGTGGTTGCGTGGACCTGGATGGGAAGGCGGGAGGTACTCCGGGCTGCGGAGTCACGGCAAACGGCTAATCACAAAGATCACTAAAAGGTCACGAAGGTCACAAAGAAGGCAGAAGGCAACACAAGGAGTTACCGGTGAGTCGTTCGCTTCATCTTCCCATTCCTGAGGAAACAGAAAAGATCGGCCGGCGGATCATTGGTTGCGCGATCACGGTCCACAGGATTCTTGGGCCGGGTTTCAAGGAACAGATCTATGAACGAGCGTACTGCCTGGAGCTCGACTCTGTCGGCCTCGCGTATGAATGCGAGAAGAGGATCAGCGTGCGTTACAAGGACTGGGAGATTCCAGGCCACAAGATTGACCTGTTGGTGGGGGGTCAGGTGATCGTCGAGTTGAAGGCGATCTCGCGGGTGAAATACGTACACAAGCGGCAGGTCGTCTCATATCTCAGGGCAACGAACCTGCGTCTGGGTTTCATCCTGAATTTCAACGTGGACATCTTGAAGAACGACGGCATCAAGAGAATCGTCCTATAGACCCCGTCGTTGTGTTCGGAAGTGTTAGTACCATTGTGACCTTTGTGATCTTTGTGACCTTCGTGATGAGCCGTCGGCCGTGGGGCCGTTGGGGCGTGACCTTAGATCCCCAGGCTCCTCAGATAATCCCTGTTGCGTTGCGCGCTCTCCGCGGGTGTGCCCATCGACGGGAGGACGTCCTGTTCGACGACAATCCACCCGTCGTACGCCGCGGATCGGAGGCGCGCGAGGACCGCGGCGAAATCGACCTGCCCCTGGCCCAGCTCGCAGAAGACGCCCTGTCGGACCGACTCGAGGTAGCCCCACTCTTCCGCGGCGGCGCGGGCCTTCACGCCAGGCTCGCAGTCCTT
>JANOJK010001059.1:0-1521 GCA_031408165.1 Acidobacteriota bacterium
ACGGATCGCTACCTCGATCCGCCGGTCGAGAGCAATTTCACGAACCACGGCCGGACGTCACAGGGGGCCGTGCGGATCGAGCGCGACCGGTTCGGCGTGATCGTGCGCCGGGGGCAGACCGAGTTCATGGTGCCGAACGACGCCGGGCAGGAGGCGGCGGGGCAGCGCCAGGTCCGCACGAGCGGCGAGACCATGGCGCAAGTCTCGTATCAGCGCATCCTTTCGGCATCGGCGGTCGCCAGCGTGCACGGCATGGCGCGCGATCTCGACGCGGGCCTCTCGTCGAACGCCGCCGCGACGCCGGTCGCCGCGGAGCAGCGCCGCGGCTTGCGCGAGGGATACGTCAAGGGAGTCGTCTCGTGGGACGCCGGGGTCCACGAGTGGAAGGTCGGCGGTGACGTGAGCGCCGGGCGGATCCGGGAGCGCTTCGCGTACCGCATCACCAATCCCGCCGCGTTCGATCCGGACATCCGCCCGGACTTCGCCTTCGCGGACCGCGCTGTCGATCGTGAGCAGGCGCTGTTCGTCCAGGATCAGATCCGCAAGGGGCAATGGACCGTCAACGCGGGGATCCGGTGGGACGCGTACCGGCTGGTCGTGTCCGAACAGGCGCTCAGTCCGCGCCTGGCGGTCGCCTGGTCCCCCTCGGAGGACCTTGCCGTCCGCGGCTCCTACGATCGCGCCTTCCAGACCCCCGCCGCCGAGAACATCCTCCTCGCGAGCTCCGCGGCGGCCGAGACGATTGGCGAAGAGGTCGTCCGCCTGCCGGTCCGGCCCTCGCGCGGCAACTTCTACGAAGTCGCCGTCTCGAAGGCGCTTTTCCGCACGGTCCGCCTCGACGCGAGCTGGTTCGATCGCCGGATGACCCACTTCGCGGACGACGAGCAGCTGCTGAACACCGGTGTCAGTTTTCCGATCGCGTTCGAGCGGGCCGGGATCCACGGCGCCGAGCTGAAGGTGGAGGTCCCGCGCTGGAGGGGGTTCTCGGGCTCGCTCGCGTATGCGTGGATGCACGGCGAAGGCGTGCTGCCGATCACCGGGGGCCTGTTCCTGGACGACGAGGCGGAGCTGGGGGAGGCGGGGGAGCGCTTCGACGTGTCACAGGATCAGCGGCACACTGTGCGCGGCCGAGTGAGCGCACAGGTGGGATCGAAGGGATGGCTGGCGCTCGCGGGCGCGTACGACAGCGGCCTGCCGTTCGAGTTCACGGGGACGCCGGAAGATGGCGTCGCGCAGTTCGGTCAGCGGATCGTGGACCGCGTGGACTTCGCGACCGGGCGCGTCCGCCCCGCGCTCACGGTGGACGTGTCCGCCGGCATCACGGTGTTCCGGCGAGGCGCGTCGGCGCTCACCGTGCAGGCGGACGTGCGCAACGTGACCGGGCGGCTGCGGGTGATCAACTTCGACGGCCTCTTTTCGGGGACCGCCCTCGGCACTCCCCGGACCGTCGCCGTGCGCGCCCGCGTCGAGTTCTGATCGCTACTTGACGATCAGCGTGCCGCGCATGCCGAGCGCGAAGTG
>JANOJK010001070.1:0-3293 GCA_031408165.1 Acidobacteriota bacterium
TCATCGCTTCCCGAGCGCGCGCTCCAACTCATCCAACCGCTGATTGATCTCGTTCCACCGTCCCTGCTCCGCCAGCAGCTCCTGCGTGAGTTGCGCCTCCTCCGCCGTCAGGCGGGCGACTGCGGCCCTCCGGCTCGTCGCTCCGCGCTTGGCTTCGGCCAGCACCTGGGTCATTCCGGTCATTTCTTCCCGCGACAACTGGCTCGTCCCGGAGGCGATTACAGTTTCGACACGATTGGCCTCCTGCTCGACATTGTCCAGCGCGGTCTGTTCGGACGCGAGAGAATCGCGCACGGCGTCAAGCCGCCTGATGATGGCATTCAACCGTGCCTCCTGCAGTTGCAGACGGCCGACGAACAACTGCACCCGCGGTCCCGCGGACGCCATCTGCTCCATCGCGGCGCGCAGTCCCTTCACCTCCTCGAGGAGCGCGGGAAGCACGTCGTCCGGCTTCGCCGCCGGCGCCTGGCCGGCGTGCGCGAGCATCCCCATGAGCACGGCTGCGGCAACCGCCAGCCCACCCTTCATCACGAGCGTCCGGGCATTTACGTCTGCCATATCTCCCACCTCCGCACAACGATGGCATAATCCGGGTTTACAGAGGGGGAGAACGACATGACCACGCGACTCCGGCTGGCCACCGCGTTCGGCATCGCGCTCGTCGGCTCGACGGCGCTGCTCGCGCAGCCTTTCCAGTACCCGGAAACCCGGAAATCCGACCACGTTGACGTGTACCACGGGGTTAGGGTGCCCGACCCATACCGCTGGCTGGAGGACGACGCGTCGCCCCAGACGGAGGCGTGGATCCAGGCCCAGAACAAGGTGACCTTCCCCTACCTCGAGGGGATTCCGTACCGGCAGCAGATTCAGGCGCGCGTCAAGGAGCTGAACAAGTACACGAGGTATTCGTCGCCGTCGCGGAAGGGGCCGTACTACTTCTTCAGCAAGAACGACGGGCTGCAGGACCAGAGCGTGCTGTATATCCAGAAGGGCATCGACGGCACCCCGGAGGTCCTGATCGATCCCAACACGTGGTCGCCGGACGCCACCGTCAGGCTGGGCGCGTTCGCGCCGTCGGCGGACGCGAAGTACGCCGTCTACGGCATTTCCAAGAGCGGTTCCGACTGGCAGCAGTACAAGGTGATGGAGCTCGCGACGAAGAAGACGCTCTCCGACACGGTGGACTGGGTGAAGGTCTCCGGCGTCGCGTGGCAGGCCGACGGCTTCTACTACAGCCGCTATCCCGAGCCCGGCAAGGGCAAGTCCGAGAAGGCGGCGATCAACGAGGATCACCGGGTCTACTTCCACAAGGTCGGCACCGCGCAGGCGCAGGACCGGCAGATTTACCAGGACGCGGCGAACGCGCAGCGCTTCCACACGGTGGACACGACCGACGACGAGCGGTTCGCGCTGCTCACGGTGTCGGATCGCGGCAAGGGCAAGGACGGCAACGCGCTCTTCGCCCGCGATCTCTCGCGGGGTGCGCGCGAGTTCAACCCGGTCATCCGCGACATCGGCAACGACTCCTACGGCGTCATCGACAACATCGGCGACAAACTGCTGGTCGAGACGAACAGGAACGCCCCGAACGGCCGCGTCGTCCTCGTCGATCCCCGGAAGCCGGACGAGCCGAACTGGAAGAGCGTGCTCCCCGAACGGCCCGAGCCGCTCCAGGGGGTCAGCACCGCGGGGGGCAAGCTGTTCGCCACTTACTTGAAAGACGTGACCACGCGCGCCTACGTCTACAGTCTGGACGGGGCGCTCGAGCACGAGATCGAACTGCCCGGTCCCGGCAACGCGGGGGGCTTCGGCGGCCAGAAGGACGACACGTTCGTCTTCTACACCTTCAATTCGCTGAACGTCCCCCCGACGATTTTCCGCTACGACATTGCGACGAAGAAGAGCACGATCTTCCGCGAGGCGAAGGTCCCCGGGTACAACGCCGACCTGTTCGAGACGAAGGCGGTCTTCTATCCGAGCAAGGACGGCACGAAGATCCCGATGTTCCTGGTGCACAAGAAGGGACTGAAGCTCGACGGCACGAACCCGACACTGCTCTACGCCTATGGCGGCTTCAACATCGTCCAGTCGCCGACCTTCAGCGCGTCACGCCTGGCGCTCCTCGAGCAGGGCTTCGTCTACGCGAACGCGAACCTGCGCGGCGGCGGCGAGTACGGCGAAGCGTGGCACCAGCAGGGCATGAAGCTGAAGAAGCAGAACGTCTTCGACGACTTCATCGCCGCGGGCGAGTGGCTGATCGCCAACAAGTACACCTCGTCCGAGCGCCTCGCGATCCAGGGCGGGTCGAACGGCGGGTTGCTCGTCGGCGCCGTCATCAACCAGCGGCCGGACCTCTTCAAGGTGGCGATCCCCCAGGTGGGGGTGATGGACATGCTGCGCTTCCACAAGTTCACGATCGGCTTCAACTGGATCGCGGACTATGGCTCGAGCGACAACGCCGAGGAGTTCCCGGCGCTGCACGCCTACTCGCCGCTGCACAACATCAAGGCCGGGGTGAAGTACCCGGCGACGCTCATCACCACGGCGGACCACGACGACCGCGTCGTGCCGGCGCATTCCTTCAAGTACGCCGCGACGCTGCAGGAGAAGGCGGCGAAGGACACGCCGATCCTGATCCGCATCGACACCAAGTCGGGCCACGGGGCGAGCAACCTGACCAAGTCGCTGGAGACGACCGGCGACATCTACGCTTTCATCATGCACAACATGGGGCTGAAGCCGGCGGTGGGTACGAGGTAGGGTTGACGCCCGCCTTCGGCCGCTGAGCGGGACGGCATGAGTGCTGACACGCCGCACCTGAGACGCACGCTCGGCCTGTGGGACCTCGTCTTCTACGGCATCGTGATCGTTCAGCCCGTCGCGCCGATGGGCATCTTCGGGGTCGTCAGCCAGGAGGCGCGCGGCCACGTCGTCACCACGATCCTGATCGGGCTGGTCGCCATGCTGCTGACGGCGATCAGCTACGGCCGGATGGCGCGGGCGTATCCGAGCGCCGGCTCCGCCTTCACGTATGTCAGCGAGGAGCTGCATCCGGCGCTCGGGTACGTCACCGGCTGGAGCATGCTGATGGACTACGTGCTCAACCCGGCCATCTGCACGATCTGGTGCAGCAAGGCGGCGATGAACCTGCTGCCGAACGTGCCCTATCCCGCGTGGGTCGTGGCGTTCGGGCTGCTGTTTGTGGCGATGAACCTCCGCGGCATCAAGGCGTCCGCCCGCACGAACCAGGTGCTGGCGATCGCGATGTCGGTCGTCGTGCTGATCTTCCTCGT
>JANOJK010000567.1:0-3695 GCA_031408165.1 Acidobacteriota bacterium
TCCAGGTCACCGACACGCTCGCCACGGGGGCGGACGCGGCAAACTGGCGCTTCGATCCCGCGCACGCCGGCGCCGGACTCTTCCTCGACCTCGCATCGCACTGCCTCGACCTGCTCGATTTCCTGGTCGGGCCGATCACCGACGCGCACGGCTTCGCGCTCAACACCGGCGGCGCGTATCCAGCGGAGGACGTCACGAGCGCGGCGTTCCGGTTCGGGGCGCCGGTCGCGGGCACCGGGATCTGGAACTTCCACGCGGACACGAAGACCGACCGGATCACGTTCCTCGGATCCCTCGGGGCCCTGGCGACCCCCGTATTCACGGACGGCGACGTCGTCATCTCCGGCCCGGGGCGGACCGAGATCCTCCCGCTGCGCAATCCACCCCACGTGCACCAGCCGCTCATCCAGACGATCGTCGACGAGCTGCGGGGCCGCGGGCGATGCGAGTCAACCGGTGAGTCCGGCGCCCGGACGTCGTGGGTCATGGACCGCTGCCTCGAGGGCTACTACGGCCCGCGCTAGACAGCTTCTAAAGCCGGAGTACCGCCGCGGCGATCGTGTGACCCCGCAGATCGGCTACTCGTGGTACTCGCAAGATAAAGCAAGTCTTGCTCGGACCCGGCTTTAGAATCTGCCTGAGCTGACGATTCAGTCCGCCAACGGACCGCCGATCACGGAGGCGCAGGCATGGAGCAGGCGCGACGGCTGAATGGGCTTGGGCAGGTGCTCCTGAAAGCCGGCAGCCAGCGCGCGCACCCGGTCCTCGGGACGGCCGTACGCGGTCAACGCCAGCGCGGGAATCTTTCCGCCGTGAGAGGGATCGAGCGACCGGACTTTGCGAATGAGCTCGTACCCGTCTTCATGGGGCATACCGATGTCGCTGACGAGCAGGTCGAAGGACTGATGGAGGAGGGCGCCGAGCGCTTCGGCGGCGGATTCGGCCGCCACGACCCTGGCGTGACGGCCGGTGAGAATGCGGGAGATGAGAGACCGCGTGTCCTGATCGTCGTCGACTACGAGGATGCGGGCGCCGTGCAACCGGAGATCCATCGACACGACGGGCCACGGCGCGGCGTCGGCACGGGTTCCGTGTCCCAGGCCGGCCTCGGGCAGGGACACGGTGAATGCGGCCCCCTGTCCTCGTCCCGCGCTCGCGCCGCGCACCGAACCGCCATGCGCCTCGACCAGCTGCTTGACGATGCTGAGGCCGATGCCCAGGCCTCCGTGCGACCGCGTCGAGGTGCCGTCCTCCTGGCGGAAGCGGTCGAAGACATGCGCGAGAAACTGGGAATCAATCCCCTCGCCCGAGTCGCGAACGGTTACCTCGAGGTGCGGGCCCGCGCGGTCGATCGTGACGCGCACGGTGCCCCCCGACGGCGTGAACTTGACGGCGTTTCCCAGCACGTTCCAGAAGATCTGCTGCAGCAGGGCGGCGTCGCCGGCCACGAGGCCGCCTTCGATCCTGTACTCGCGCACCATCTGTAGGGCCTTGACTTTCGCCGCGAGCGCCACCGCCTCGAGCGCGTGGCCGACGATATCCTCGAGACGGACGAGACGCGGATTGATATGGACCTTCCCCGACACAATCCGGCTCATGTCCAGGAGGTCCTCGATCATCTGCGCCTGCGCCTGGGCGTGCCGTTGAATCGTCTTCAGACCCTCCCGCACCTCGTCCGGGCCGAGCCCCCCCTCGGTGAGCAGATCGGTCCATCCGATGATCGTGTTCATCGGCGTGCGCAGCTCGTGGCTGAGCGTGGCGAGAAACTGATCCTTGGCGTGGCTCGCATGCTCGGCGGCCCTGCGGGCCTCCTGCTCCCGCGCGAGCAGATCGCGGCGCTCGGTGACGTCGAACACGATGCCCAGGAGGCGAATCGGGACGCCGTCCACGCTCTCCACCCGCGCATGGACGTGGATCCAGCGCCGCTCGCCACCGGTCGTCAGGATGCAGCACTCGAGGTCGAGGTCACTTCCCGTTTCGCTGGACGTGCGGATCGCGGCCACGACGCGATCGCGATCATCAGGCTCGACGTGGGACAGGAACCTGTGCAGCGTCCAGCCCGGCGACACGTCCGGGTATCCGAAGATCTGGTGGTGCCGCAGCGAGCAGGTCGCCTTGTGCGTGACGATATCCAGATCCCAGTAACCCACCCCGGCGGCGTCCAGCGTGAAATCCAGCCGCTCCTGCGCGCGCTGCAGCTCGCGGCGCGCGCCGACCTGGCCGGTCACGTCGATCGACACCACGATCAGCCCCGTAATCGCGCCGCGCTCCCGGAGCGGCGCGAGATTGAACGAGTAGAAGTACTCCTCGAGGTGTCCGTCGCCCGCACGATCGAGCTCGACGAGGTATTCGTCGGCTACAAACGCCTCGCCGGTCGCGTACACGCGGTCGAGCACGGCCGGCAGCGCCCTGCCGGTGAGCTCCGGAAAGACCTCGAGGAATGTCCGCCCGATGCAGTGGGATCGGTGCGTGATGGCGCGGTAGATCGGATTGGCCAGCTCGAAGCGGTGATCCGGACCTCCGAACACGGCCACGCCGGCCGGCGCCTGCTCCAGCAGATCGCGAAACCGCATCGAGAGCTGGGCGAGCGCTTCCACGTGACGCTGCTCGTCCTCGTGCGCCTGGGCGTTCGCGATCGCGTTGGCGAGCTGGTCCGCCGCCATGGTGAGGAAGTCGGCGTAGTCCTCGTCGAACGGGAGCCGGGGGCTCAAGCCGACCGCGAGAATGCCGTACGGAACGGACGAGCGCGGACGGCGAATCGGAATCAGCCGCGCGGAGACGACAGGCTCCGGCCACGGAGAGACGACGATATCGCCGACGAGCGCGCGCAGATCTTCGAGCACCTCCGGCTTCCCGCTGTCGACGATCCGGTGGAATGCGCCTCCCGGCGCGAGATGGAACTCCTGCAGCAGTTTTCGCTCGTCCACCACGTCGAGAGGCCGCTGCCCCACGAGTCGCGCGCTCGCGCCCTCGTCACCAATTGCGAATCCGAGGACCCAGGGCAGATCCGGAGGGTTCGAGCTCAAGACGTCCAACCCGGCGAGCCACGCCTCCACCTGCGTGCGGTGCACGCTGGCTGTGGACGCAAGATCGCGCACGGTGCGGACGCGCCGCGCCGCGAGCACCCGCGCGGTCTGTTCCTGGACGACGACCAGCGTCCCTCCCACGCGGCCATCGTCATCCCATACCGGACTGTAACCGTAAGTCCAGTACACCTCCTCCAGCCGTCCATTCCGGGTGATCGGGACGAGGTGATCCTCGTTCCACGTGGATTCGCCCCGGGCCATGACCGCGTCGATCTGCGGCCCGATGGTCGGCCAGATCTCTGCCCAGAATTCGCGTCCCTTCGCGCCAAGCGCCGCGGGATGACGGTCGAGGCCCAGGCTCGGGCGGTACGCATCGTTATAGAACTGGATGAGCTCGGGACCCCACCAGAGGAACATGGGGTGCCGGCTGTTCACGACGAGGTTGACGATGTTGCGGAGGCTGTTCGACCACGCGGAGATGCGACCAAGCGCGGTGCCGCCCCAATCGAATTCGCGCGTCGCCGCCCGCATCTCTCCAGCCCCCGCAAGATACGCGCTGTCGTTGAAGCGTTCGGACATGGCCTGCACAAACCTGAAATACTCGCCGGTCTCGAGCCGAGGCGCGCGCTGAGACGCAGACTTCCCGACTACGCGGGAACCGGTGCATTC
>JANOJK010001134.1:0-7691 GCA_031408165.1 Acidobacteriota bacterium
GCGGACGTCGGCATGTAGATGTCGACCTCCAGCGGGTACTGCGGCACTCGCGGCATGACGCCGATGACCGTATGCGGCCTGTCGTTCATGCGGAACACCTGGCCGACGACTTTGGGATCGCCGCCAAAGCTGCGTTCCCAGTACTTGTGGCTCAGCACCAGCACCGCCGGTGCCCCCGGCGCGTCGTCCCCGCTCACGAACGTGCGCCCGTGCAGCGGCTGCACGCCGAGTACGTCGAAGTAGTTTGCCGAGACGACGCCTGTCGAGAGCCGCTCGGGCTCCGCGCGTCCGAGCAGGTTGAAGAACATGTTGTGGAACTCGACCACCCCGGCGAGCGAGCGCGCCTGGCGGTAGTCGTCCATTTCCTTCGGCGAGAATCCGAAGTCGTCGGCCACCGGGTCCCCGCGCCCGTGGTGCAGCACAACCAGCTTGTCGCCGTCCTGGTAGGGGAGCGGCCGCAGCAGCACGCCGTTGACGACGCTGAAGATGGCGGTGTTGGCGCCGATGCCGAGCGCCATCGTGATGATGACGACGAGCGCGAACCCCGGGTTGCGGCGGAGGCTGCGCACGCCGTAGCGCACGTCCTGCGCGGCGACTTCGACGAATCGCGACAGCCATCTGTCGCGGACGTCGTCTTTCACCCCGGCGACGGTTCCGAAGACGCGGAGCGCTTCGCGGCGCGCCTGGTCCGGCGGCATGCCCTTCCGGACGTTCTGCTCGATGAGCATGTCGATGTGATACCCCAGCTCCCTATCGAGCTCGGTCTCGCGGCGCTCGCGGCGGAAGAGGGACTGCAGGCGGATGGTGAGGCGGCGAATCATGTGTGACACTCCGTGCGGCGGGTCAGGATCCGGCGAGGACCCGTGCCACCGCGCTGGACAGGCGTTCCCAGTTCTTCTGCTCTTCGGCGAGCGACTTCCGTCCCTCGCGCGTCAGCCGGTAGAACTTCGCCTGCCGGTTGTTCTCCGAGTTGCCCCATTCCGCCTCGATCAGTCCCTGCTGCTCGAGCCGATGCAGCGCCGGGTAGAGCGATCCCTGGTTCACCTGCAGCACGTCCCTGGACAGCTGCTGGATCCGCTGGGAGATGCCCCAGCCATGCATCGGGTCACCCGTGAGCGTTCGCAGGATCAAGAGATCCAATGTCCCCTGCAGTAAATCTGACTTCGGCGCCATCCATCCTCCTGTCGTCCGTCGACAAGACCATAGATCCGCTCTTGTAGATTGTCAAGGGGTCTCTCGATTGGCAGGAATCTCCGCATTCGTCTCTCTCCGTTGGGGCCGACGACGATAGGCAACATTAGAGGGAGTCGGGTTTACGGAAGGTCCCTTCTCAGATCCCCCTCCAACAATCCCTTCCCCCCTCAGAACAGCCGCATCGTCTTCGAGGGCACCCCCGCCGACCTTGTCGCCGCCCGCTCGACCCTCACCGGCGAGCATCTCGCGGCCTACGTCCGCGGCTGACCGACGGCTTCGCGGACCGCGAAAGTCTAGTCAACGCCCCGTCGCGCGTTGCACGACCAGCTTTCGGGAGATGTCCAGGATCACGCCGTCGAGCGAAGCCACGTCTCTGGTATCGCCCAACATCGCGACAAGCGTGCGCAGAAAGGGATCCTGTCGGTCGTCCAGTCGATACAGCGTGCCTGTGCCGGGATCCCAGCGTAACGCGATCACCGGCGGCTGGGCCGGATCCGCGTACCAGGCGCGCATCGCATCCCTGGTGTATGGCTCCCACAGATGCGCCGGGCAGCAGTGAATCGACGAGTGCGAAATAACCCGCACCCGCTGCGTGAGGTCGTCGCCGGTAAACGGTGGACGCAGGGCATGCGGCAGCGCGAAGTTCCAGCTTCGCTGTGGCGCGTCCACGATGATGAGCGTTCCCGGCGGGGCCGCCATCGCCTCGCGCGCGACATCGGCGACTGCGCGCTGTGAGACCTCCGACCGAACGCCCCAGAGCTGAACCTCCTGCCAGAGTTGTGAGCCGTACATCACCAGGAGCGCCCCCGAGCACACGATGCCCATGCCCCTCATCAGCGGATCCGGCCTGGCGCGCCAGAGCACGCCCAGAGCGCCGCCGAGCGCCAGCGCCCAGCCCGCAGATGCCAGGTACACGTGACGCGGGGATGCGTAGCCGGCGACCAGCGTCGGCGCAACCGCCAGACCGATCCACACGACAAGAAAGTAGGCGGCCGGCCGGATGATCGCGCGCCCCCCCTCGCCGAGCCGCAGGGCGATCGCGCCGACCACGACGGCGCCCATCCCCAGGCATGTCGCGACTGTGAGCCCGGCGATTCTCAGCCCGGCTTCGCCGACCACCATCCGCCGCAGATGAACCGACAGATCCCCCAGGAACAGCTCAAACCGTGTCGCGGTCAGCATGCTTTCACGCGCCACCTCGCCGAAGAGGGCATAGCGCAGGCCCAGGTATCCGGCCGTGAGCGCGGCGAACGGCAGGTACGGCCGAAGCCAACTCCACGAAGGGCGCACAGGGCTTCTCACGACCAGCGCGTCATACAGGACGATGGCGGCCGGCAGCGTCACGGCGTTCTGCTTCGAGAACAGCGCCACGAAATACACCACGACCGACCAGAGGTAGACAGCCGTGCGAGGGCGCGCACGCCACCGCGCGTACAGCAGGAACGACGCCAGGTAGAAACACGCCGGCATGGAGTCCACGCGACCGGTGACCCATGCCACTGACTCGGTCTGCATCGGCAGCACGGCGAACACGAGCGCCGCAAACGCGGCCGGTCCAAGGGGCAGTCCGGCCGCTGTTTGTGCGATGCTGAACACGAGAATCACGTTGATCGCGTGGAACCCGATGTTGATCACGTGGTTCGCGATCGGCGACCCGGCGCCCCACCACGCCGCGATCTGGTAGGTGACCGCGGGAAACGGCCGGATCTCGTCCGGCGTGTAGCCCCAGATGTCGTCCATCCAGGTACTCACGAACCAGCGCGGAAAATAATCCGCCGGCTTCGCCGACAGCAATCCGACGACCCCGAAGTCGTCCTGCACGAAGTAGTCATCGAGTGTCGGTAGGTAGGGCAGCACCGCGGCCAGCACGACGAGCAGCACGACCAGACGGCGCTGGATCATGACGTCAGACGATACCTGAGGACGAGAACGATCATGCGGACGCCCGTGGCCAGGGTGCCCTTCAACGTGCCCGTGATCTTCGATTCGCCGACGCGCCCGCGGTAGTTCACCGGCACCTCGATGAGGCGAAGGCCACGCTTCAAGCCGAGGATCACCATCTCCGGCAGGAAGTGCGAACCGCCAACCGTGAACTGACCGTCGATCCGCGCCAGCGCCGACCGGTGGATGAGCCGCAGCGTGCAGCCGCAATCGGTCAGCGAAGGCCCGTCGTGAAGAATCTGAATCAGCTTCGCCACTGCCCAATTGCCCACGCGCAGGAACCAGCCCATGTTGGCCTGTGCCCAGATCAGCTCGCGCGTGGTCCGGGTGCCGCACACCATGTCGAAGTCTTCGGAGTAGGCGAGCAGTTTCAGGACGTCGCGGCCCACGAACGTGCCGTCGGGCTCGGCGAGAATCAGGAGGTCGCCCGTCGCTTCGCGCAGTCCGCGGCGAAGCGCGAAGCCATATCCCTGCGCCGACTCGGTGACGATGCGCGCGGAGGTCCGTGACGCTTCTTCCGCGGTGCGGTCGCGCGAGTTGTTGTCCACGACCAGCACTTCGTCCACGACGCCCGGCAGGAAGAACTCGTCGATGGCCTTGCGGATGTGCGACTCCTCGTTGTAAGCGGGCAGGACGACGCTGACGCGCTTGTCACCGTACATGCGCCGGTGTCTCCTTCTGCGCGATCACGAGCATCTGTCCGGCCGCGGGCTTGAACGGCGACAGCAGGTAGGCCTTCACGAGCCAGCCCGCAATCGGTACCCTGGCGCCCTGCATCGAATAGGGGACGAATCGCGGTTTCACGTCGATGATGCTGAAGCCCTGGGCGCGCAGCAGCGCCGGCAGCGAGACGTCGGTGAAGATCGACCGGTGGGTATAGTCGTCGAAATAGCGGCGCCACGCGTATCGAAAGTTCGGCTGGATGAGAATGAAGCGACCGGACGGCCGAAGCAGCCTGGCCACGTCGCTCACGACCCCTGCCGCCGCGTCGGGCGCGAAGTGCTCCAACAGATTCGATGCCTGCACGACGTCGAACGAGGCGTCGCCGAGCAGGTGCAGGCCCTTCGAGATGTCGAGCACCATCGGCTCGACGCCAGGCGTGGCGTGCGCCGGAAGCTCCGGCCACAGATCGACTGCCACGCGCCGTGCGGCGCGCACGTTGTTAATCCAGTCGCAGTAGCCAGCGCCCAGCTCGAGGACGTGAGCACCCGGCGCCACATGAGCCGCCAGGTGCTGGGCCACCACCTTCCAGACCGTCGCGCGCCGGGGATCTGCGACGAGATGCACGGCGTGATAGGACCTCATCGGGAGCGCCACGCGTCCGGCAGGTTGCGGCTGATCTCGATGGCCTCGAATGGCTGGGTCGCGCGCGAGCCATGCTCGCGGACCCATGCGGCCGTGCGCGCAAGTCCCTCGCGAAGCGGCGTTTGATGCCGGACTCCGAAGACGCGCCGCACCTCGCCGTGCTCCGCGTGGATGTGCTGTACCTCGTGTCGCGCCGCAAGGTGCACGATCTTCGGGTCGGTCTCCATCGCGGCGGCGACGAGATCGGCCAGTTCGTTCAGCGAGCACGCATCGTCGGCGCCGATGTTGAACACACGATTGAGCGCCCCGGGCACATCAGCCGACTCGGCGACCAGGGGCGCGACGTCATCGACGTAGCTGAAGGCGCGGGTCTGTGTGCCGTCGCCGAAGATCGTCATCGGCAGCCTCTGGAGCACCTGGTTCATGAAGATGCCAACTACGTTGCGATAGCGATCGCCGATGTTCTGACGCGGACCAAAGACGTTGTGGGGCCTGAAGATGATGAAGTCGAGCCCGAACATCTCGTGAGCGGCGCGCAGGTCCAGCTCGATGGCGTACTTGGCGATGCCATACGGATCTTCGGGCCTCGGCACCATCGCCTCGGTCACCGGTAACGACGGCCCCGCGCCGTACACGGCGATCGACGAGGTAAACACAAAGGTCCTTACCCCGGTGTTCACCGAGGCGTTCACCAGGTTGACGGTGCCGATTACGTTGTTGGTGTAGTTGAAGCGTCGGATGAAGTGGCTCAGGCCTTCGGCCGCATACGCGGCGAGATGGTAGACGTGCGTGAACCCGCCGTCGGCAAACACGGCGTCCACGAACGAGGCATCGGCGATGCTGCCCCGGACGAATCGCGCGGCGATGGGAACGTTGGCGGGGATTCCGCCGCTCAGATCGTCGAGCACCGTGACATCGTGGCCGCGCTCGATGAGCGCGGCCGCAACGTGAGAGCCAAGGAAGCCGGCTCCTCCCGTTACGAGTACTCGACCCATCGGGTGATGGAGCTTATCACTTCGATCGGGTCGGCGACGACGTCGATTTCGCGAGCGCGCCGGCCAGGTACACGTTCAGCCTTCACGACGGGCAGCCGCGCCGCGCGTTCTACCGATCCCGCCCCCGGGTAGTTGAGCCCGCCCGGTTCTACCGCTGGTTCGCGAGGTATTTTCGCCACTGATCCACCAGCGCCTGCTGCGAACCCTTGGCCGCGGCATATGCGTGCGCGTACCTCACGAAACGGGGACGATAGGAAACATCAGAGGGAGTCGGGTTAACGGAAGGTCCTTCTCAGATCTCCCTCCAATTCCCTTGTGCGGCAATGCCGCGGGCACACCTCCGGCGCGCCGCCGGCCCGGCCATCGGTCAGGAACAAGGATCGACCACTGGCGACGGGTCGGCCCACCCCGTCACGTCGGGCTCGGCGGCGGGGAGCGGCGGCGCAACGCGCGGGACACGGCGCAGGGATCTGGGCGGGCAAACTCAGATGACTGAGGACCACGATCCCCCGCACCGACGCCGCCGCCCGGCCGGCCAGCACCGGCGCCTCGCCCGCCCACGGGTCCTCCCCGCTGGCATCGTCGCGATCCCCGAGCCATGAACGCTCATGACTCAGATGACTCAACTCTGCGCCTACCGGCCCAGTAAATGCCTCGTCGCTGCAGACGAAATGTTTTGCGGGGAGATTTGCGCGATGCTGGGGGCGTCACTGGTTCGGAATGTCACGGTCTGTGCGTGTGTGGGCACGGCAGCTGCGGTGACTGCCTGGTTAGCGGCGATGTTCATTGAGTCAGCATTGAGCACGTCCGGTTCGCCGACAGTGTTGCGCCCGTCAAACAGGTGGTACTTGGGGATGCGAACGCCGGGAACGATCTCTCGTGGCTGGATGTCTCCTTTCCGCAGCATCTACGCAGGGGCGTGACGCCGCCGGGGTTGCGGCCTCGACCCGCTGGCCGGGACGGGCTATGCTGGGGGGCATGACGCGGCAGGACCAACGCGCCTATGTGCGCCGGTGGGTGGAGACCGGTCAGATCCTCGAGCAGATCCGCTGGCGCGAGCTGCGGGCGCTGGACGCCGCCGCGGCCCTCGCAGCCTCCGATCACCTCATCGAGGCGGCCGTGCGCGTGCCGCTCTCTTCCGCCCGGCGGGAGTGGTCCGGCCTGATCGATCTGCAGGACCTGCTTCGCCGCGCACGTGCCAGGTGAACCCCCTCTTTGCCGCCGCCGTCGACATCCAGGCGTTCTGTGCCACGCGCGGCTGGCGGTCGTCGGTGATCGGAGGGGTTGCGGTGCAGCGATGGGGCGACCCGCGACAGACGCGCGACGTCGACCTGACGCTGCTCTCGGGCCTTGGGGGCGAAGAGGCATTCGTCGATCCAATCCTGGAACACTACCGCGCCCGCATACCGGACGCGCGTCGCTTCGCGCTCGAACGACGCGTTTTGCTGGTCGAGACGCGCGATGGCGTCCCGCTGGACATCTCCCTCGGCGGCCTGCCCTATGAAGCCGTGGTCGTCGATCGCTCCACCCCGTTCGAGATCGAACGTGGGATCAGTATCTCGACGTGCTCAGCGGAAGACCTCGTGATTCTCAAGGCGTTCGCCGGCCGGGCCCAGGACTGGATCGACGTCGAAGGCGTCATCGTACGTCAGGGCGCCACTCTGGATCGGCGAGTGGTGCTCGCGGACGTGCGCCCGCTGCTGGAGTTGAAGGAAGACACCACGGCTGAACCCAGGTTGCTCGAGCTCTTCGAGAAGCATCGCGCCTGATGCCGCGCGCGCGATGCAAGGCGGGTCGGCCTGTGGCTCCTTGGGTGCGCATAGCCTGCAACGATCTGCGTCGCGAGCGACCCTCCGACACGCGAAGGCTGTCCGCCGGGGGCGATGCGGCTGCGGCGACAAGGCTCGGCGTGTCGGTCGCGAGCATCAAACGCTGGCGCCGCGCGCGACGCCAGCCCGGAGCGGAATCCAGTCGTCCGATTAGATCGAGGTCATCTCCGAGGAAGGGCTGAGCGCCAATTGCGGACAGCTCGGTGAGTCCCCCCTCCTCAAGGCCGTACCGGATCGAGATGTTGCTTCCGCCGCTGTCAATTCGCGCTCGTGCGATTGGTCGTCGCCGACTTGGGTTCGCAACCCTTGTGATCTTGACGATCTTCCTGAAGTGCCGTGGGCCGCAAACAGCATCGAGAGATACGGCGATCGATCTTCCTGCCATGGTCAGGGCTATCGGCTCTTCTGGGAAAAGTGCCAGCCATCT
>JANOJK010001223.1:0-4107 GCA_031408165.1 Acidobacteriota bacterium
GGGTTGAGTCCACGATAAAGCGTGACCAAACGGTTATCCGCGTTTTGTGGAGGATGGATATGCAGTCCAGATCGCTGTCTGTGTTTTTCCTGCTGATAGCGCTGGCGCTGCCCGCGCCGGCCGCCGCCCAGACGACGCTCGGCCGGGTGGCCGGTACGGTGCTCGATGAATCCGGCGCGGTGCTGCCCGGAGCGACGATTACTCTCACCAGCGTGGGCACCGGTCAGGTCATGACCGCGGTGGCGGGGGAAACAGGCGCCTTCCTGTTCCCGCAGGTTCCCGTCGGGAACTACAAGGTCAGCGTCACGCTCGAAGGGTTCAAGGCCGCCGAGTTCACTGACGTCGGCGTGGCTGTCGGGCAGGAATACTCGATGACCGCCAAGCTGCCGATTGGCGCGATGACGGATGTGGTCACCGTCGTGGCCGGATCGTCGCTCGTGTCGACCACGACCCCGGAAGTCTCCAGCACGATTCTTCAGCGGCAGGTGCTGGACATTCCGCTTGCGGGACGTGACGTGACCAACCTGATCAAGCTTCAGGCCGGTGTCGCCGGCACGTCGAACCGCGCGAACACGACGATCAACGGCGGCCGTCCGACGTGGACGCAGGTCACGCTGGATGGCATCAACATCCAGGACAATTTCATCCGGACCAACTCGCTCGACTTCCTGCCCAACCGCCCGACGTCGGATAATGTCGCGGAGTTCTCGATCACGACGTCGGTCGCGGGCGCCGATTCCGCGGGGGGCGCGACGGCCGTCCGCATGGTGACCCCCTCAGGATCGAACCGGTGGACGGGGAGCGTCTTCGAGTTCAACCGCGATTCGAAGTTCGCCGCGAACTCGTTCTTCAACAATTCTTCGAACACGCCCAAACCGAAGCTGAGCCGCCATCAGTACGGCGGCCGCGTCGGGGGACCGCTCGTGCGCGACAAGGTGTTCTTCTTCTTCAACTACGAAGGATTCCGGCAGAAGACGCAGGCATCGCAGAACCTCACCATCCCCGCCAACGCCGATTTCTACGATGGCGTCTTCCGATATGTCGACCTGACCGGCGCCGTGCGTTCCGTCAACGTCCTGCAACTCGCGGGTCTCCCGGCTGACGCGCGGCTTCGCGCCGATTTCCTGTCGCGGATACCAGCGCCGTCGAAGGTGAACAACTTCGACGCGGGCAATTCGACGGCGGCGCGAAATCTGAACACAGCGGGGTATCGCTACAACCAGACCGACCTCAACAACCGCGACCAGTACACGGGACGGCTCGATTACGCCTTCAACAGCACGAACAACTTCGAGGGCGTGTTCAGCTACTTCAAGGAAACCGACGACCGCACCGACCTGGACGTCATCTCTCCTGACCGCCCCCTCGTCTACACCAGCGCGGATCCGAAGCGGTTCGCCGTCGCGTGGCGGTGGGCGGCGAGCTCGCGGCTCAACAACGAGCTGCGGGGCGGAGCCAATCTCGCGCCGGTGGCGTTCGTCTCCGACTGGGACTACAGCCAGGGCGCGCTCTACACCACGGCGCTCAGTATTACCAACCCTCAAGGAGGCAACGGCAGCGGCACGGCGTTTCTCTCGCAGGGGCGCTTCACCAACACCTACCAGTTGAACGACAACATGTCGTACATCCGGGGCACCCACCAGTTGCAGATGGGCGGCAGCTGGCAGCGCAATCGCGTCAACCCCTATAACTTCGCCGGCCAGTATCCGGTCGTCTCGTTCGGGTTCAGCTCCGCGGCGCCGGCGAGCGTCCAGCTGACGTCAGCGCAGTTCCCCGGCGGCATCAGCGCCGCGGACCTCTTGAACGCGAACGCCGCGGCCGCGCTCCTCGGAGGCGTCGTGACCTCGGTCGCGCAGACCTACCAGGTGAAGGACAAGACCTCGGGCTATGTCCCCGGGATCCCCTCGGACGAGCGCTACACGCTCGACAACATCGCGGCCTACGTGCAGGACAACTGGCGCTGGAGGCCGAACCTGACGCTTCGCGGCGGCCTGAAGTGGGAATACTACAGCCCGCTCCGCGAGGACAACGATCTCGGGTTCCTGCCCGTGCCCGGATCCCGGACATTCGCTCAGACGATGCTCGACCCCGCCACGACGGTGACATTCGCCAATGGCGATTACTACAAGAAAGACCTCAACAACTTCGGCCCGACGGCCGGGTTCGCCTGGGACGTGACGAACGATGGCAAGACCGCCGTCCGCGGCGGCTACTCCTTGACCTTCGTCAACGAGGAGTCGGTGACGGTGGGACGTTCGGCGGCCCGCGGCAACGCCGGTCTGAGCACCGCCGTGACGCTCAGCAACCAGTTCGCCACGGTCGCGGGAGGCGTTCCCCTTCCGACGGCCCCCGCGTTCGTCACCGAGCGTTCGCTGGCCCAGCAGATGGCCCTGAGCACGTCCGGCATCCTGTGGGGCATCGATCCGGGCATCAAGGCCCCCCACGTGCACCAGGCAAGCGTCGGCATCCAGCGCGAACTGCCGTGGGCGACCGCGGTCGAAGTGCGATACGTCGGTACGTTCGGGCGGGGTATCTGGCGCGGCACGGACTACAACCAGATTCAGCTGAGCCAGGCCTTCCGCGACGACTTCAGTCGCGCACGGTCGAACGGGTTCCTGGCGCAGCAGGCCGGCCTGGCATTCAGCCCGGTCTTCAATGCGAACGTGCCGGGCAGCCAGCCCCTCACGGTCCTGACCAACTTCGGAGGCGGCCTGCTGACCAATGCCACCGCGGTGAGCAACATTCAGCTGAATCAGCCCGCGGGTCTCGCGGACTTCTACATGACCGGCCTCGCGACCCCCGACCTCCGCACCGCCGCGCGAGCGGCGTTGCTGCAGAACCCCGGCATCTATGCGTCGCAGGCCATTTCGAACGGCGGCTTCAGCAATTACAACTCGATGCAGGTGGAGCTGCGCCGGCAGTTCCGCAACGGCTTCTTCGGGCAGGTCAATTACACCCTTGCCGATTCGAAGACCGACTCGGCGGGCACGGCGCAGAACCGCTTCGAAGCATTCATGGACAACGCGCGGCCCGAGCTCAACATCGGCCGCTCGATCTTCCACGTCACCCATGTCATGAACGCCAACGCGATCTACGAGCTGCCGTTCGGGAGGGACCGCCGCTGGCTGAATGGCGGCGGGTTGACCGACGTCCTGGTCGGCGGCTGGCAGCTGGGCACGATCATCAACTGGCAGAGCGGATCGCCCATCAGCATCTTCTCGGGTCGTCCGACGTTCAACCGCGCCGGGCGATCGGGCTGCGCCGACGCCATCGGCTGCAACACCGCCGTCACGAACTTGTCGCTGTCCGACGTCAAGGGCCTGCTCGGCATCTACAAGCAGCCGGACGGCCGAATCTATTTCATCGACCCCAAGGTCATCGACCCGGTGTCGGGCCGCGCGGTCGGCGCCGACAACCTGGGAAACACCGCCGGGTTCGCCGGCCAGGTGTTCTTCAACCCCGGCGCGGCCGAGGTCGGCAATCTGCCGGTCCTCTCGTTCGATGGTCCTTCGGTCATCCGCGTCGACCTGGCACTCACCAAGCGCACACGACTCACCGGCCGTTACAGCCTCGAGTTGAAGGGAGAGGCGTTCAACCTGACGAACACGCCGACCTTCTTCTCCGGCGATTTGAACATCAACAGCGCGACGTTCGGCCGCCTCACGAGTGTGACGGTCGCCTCCCGCGTCATTCAACTGTCGGCACGACTGAGCTTCTGATTGCCGTCTGATACTTTGTGCTTCATGTCTTTGTGCCGTCGTGCTCAACCCCGTGGGCGCGTGAAGCGTGAAGAGCTGAGGCGTTCACCGACGGCCGTTCACTAAGGGCACTAAGGCACGAAGGCACGAAGGCAACAAGAAGTCCTTTGTGCCTTCGAGTCTTGGTGCCTTTGTGTTCAGATCGTCGTTTGTAACAGCTTGACGAGGAGCTCCTCTTCCGCGGCCGCGACGGTACGCAGATCCAGCACCACTCGATCATTCTGAATGCGCGCGATGATCGGCGGGCCAAAGCCAGTGAGCAAACCACCCTCCTCGAACAAGTCATTCAGAGCGAAGCGCAGAATCTACGCCGCAAGCATCACAGCAGAAAGCAAGCCAGAACTCCCCG
>JANOJK010000005.1:0-4150 GCA_031408165.1 Acidobacteriota bacterium
TGGCCACGCGGGCAGTCGTCGAACGTGACGGCGGCGCCATTGGCCGAGAACGTCACGCCGCGGGCGATGCGGCCCGACGGAAAGCCGTCGGGTTCGATGAGCGACACGGCCCCCAGGTTGGCGCCGGATCGGCTGTCGAAGAGGCGGAGCTGGTAGCCGTTCACGATGAAGGCGACGTGGCTGCCGTCGGCCGTCCACACAATCTCCCCCGCCTGTTCCGCCGGCCCGGTGAGCATCTGCGCCATCTTCGCCTGCTTCATGTCCGGGCCGATCCACAGCGACTGGCACAGCCCCGCGGCGCAGCGCGCCTCGAACACGTAGGCGACGGCGTCGCGGCCGGGCGACGGCACCGCGAGCACCGTCCGCCTGGCGCCGAGGAGCCATCCCCCGGCGAACGCCACGGTCGCGACGACGAAGGCGACGATCAGCGCCGCGATCGCGGCGCCGCTGCGGCTGCCCGGGCGCGCGGCCGGCAGATTCCCCTGAGCGGACATTGCGCATCTCCCTGCCGGCGGCCGAAGCCGCAGGCGTTCATCATGCCGACGTGACAGATCGAAAAGTCGAAGCGCACCGGGTCCGCCGGATCGATGGCGCGGAGCGACGAGGTGATGTCCGCCGCCATGCGCCAGCCCGGCGAGGCATAGCGCGTCAGGCGCAGGCAGCGCCCGAGCCGGATCACGTGGGTGTCGAGCGGCACGATCAGCTTGGCCGGCGGGATCGACGTCCACGCGCCGAGGTCCACTTCGTCCTTGCGCACCATCCAGCGCAGGAACAGGTTCAGACGCTTGCAGCCGCTCCCCGCCGACGGGCGCGGGAAGAAATAACAGACACCGGCGCGGGCCGGGACACGCCGTCCGTACACCGCCTTCAGGTCGAGCGCCAGCGCGCGGCGCGAGAAGCTGTCGAGCGCGTCGCCGATATCGGTCGCCGCGGGATCGTATCCCTCGACGAAGAACGCCTCGATCGAGGCGGCCCGGTCGAGCATCTGCCGCAGCACCCACAGCAGGGCGACGATGTCGACGCCGCGCGTCCAGCGATGCACCATCGCGCGCAGCTCCGGGTGCGGCGCCGCGGGGTCGAAGCGGCGCACGTACGCCGCCGGCGCGGGTCCCAGCACGCGCGCGAGCGTCTCGACGGTGTTGAGGACGCTGGCCACCCGCCCGAACGCCAGCGCCGCCGCGCAGAACCCGACGATTTCCTGATCCGCCGGCGTCTTGTAGCGGCGCACGATCTGGACCGGATCCGTCGCGGACTCCTCGCGATTGTAGGCCTCGTACAGCTGCTCGAGGCGTGGACCTAACGAAGATTCGCCGACCCGCCCGCCCGTCTTGTCACCCGGCGGTTTGAAACGGAGCGTCGTCAGGGGGCCGCTCTTCTTCGCCACGGACTAGAAACTCGTGATCGGCTCGCCGGCGTGGCACATCGGGCAATCGGCGGCGGCGAAGTTCTCCGGGGCCCTGTACTCCGCCAGCGTGTAGTTGGGGACGCCCACGTCAACCATCGCCTCCATGCGGTCGCAGATCTCGGCCGTGGCGAGGACGGTGCCGCCGGCCTGCCGCACCAGCTCGGCGCAGCGCGCGAACGTCTTCCCGGTGTTCCGGACGTCATCGGCGATCAGGACCCGCTTGCCGGCCATTTCGCGCGCGTAGAAGCCGCGGAGCGTGAAGTCGTGGTCGCCGCGGCTGCTGAACGGCGCGAAGCTGCACGGTGGATGCGTGAGCGCGCGCCGCCCGTCCAGCAGGCCGGCGAGCGTGTGCGCGAGCAGCGCGCCTCCCATGACCGGACCCGCGACCACCTCGGTCCTCTCGAGCAGATCGCCCGGCAGCATGTCCAGCAGGTCCTGCGCGAGACGCCAGATCGTCGAAGGATGGCGGAACAACTGGTGCGCGTTGAGGTACACCCGTCCGTGGAAACCGTTCCCGTAGTCGAAGTGCCCGTTGCGCATGAGCACCTCGAACTGCTCGAGCTGCCTGAGCGCCTGCTGCCGCAATTCATCCCGTTTGCTCACAACGCCTCGGTTCCTGGAATTCCACGGTCTTGATGCTCCGGGGGTGTCGAAAGAGTAACGTCCGCGACACGACTTTTCAGCGGGCACGACGCCGAAAGACTATCGGTTGCTGCCGTGCCCTGGTGACGAGGTGTCTGAGTGAACCTCGTTGTTTCGATAAACGATCCGGCCGCCGACGATCGTCGCGACGACGGCCCCGCGCAGTTCCCAGCCGTCAAACGGCGTGTTCTTCGATTTCGACCTGAGCGCCGAGGCGCGGATGGTGACGGGCGCGTCGGGGGCCAGGATAGTGATGTCCGCGACGGCGCCGTCCGCGAGGGAGCCGCCGGGCAGCCGGAAGACCCGCGCGGGCCCTGTCGAGAGGAGCTCGATGGCGCGCGACACGCCGATCCGGCCTGCGTGCACCAGCCGGTCGAAGACGAGCGGCACGCAGGTCTCCAGTCCGACGATCCCGAACGGCGCGCGGTCGAACTCGACGAGCTTCTCGTCGGCGTGGTGCGGGGCGTGGTCGGTGGCGATCGCGTCGACCGTGCCGTCCGCGATCCCTTCGATCATCGCGTCGCGATCGGCGGCGTCCCTCAGCGGCGGGTTCATCTTCACATTGGTGTCGTAGCGGACGGGCGTCTCGAGCGCTTCGTCGGTCATGACGAAATGATGCGGCGCGACCTCGCAGGTGACGTTGGTCATGCCGCGCGCCCTGGCGGCGCGGACCGCGCGGATCGACTGCCGCGCGCTCATGTGACAGACATGGTACAGGCCGCCGGTCAGCTCCGCCAGCGCGATGTCGCGCTCCACCATGATCGATTCGGCGACGCCCGGGATGCCGCGCAGCCCGAGGCGCGCGGCGTAGAAGCCTTCGTGCGCGACGCCGTCCCCCTTGAGCGACGGGTCCTCGCAGTGATCGACGATCGGGACGCCGAGCATGCCGGCATACTCGAGCGCCCGCCGCATCAAGAGCGCGCTCGCCACCGGCCGGCCGTCGTCGGTGAAGGCCACGCACCCCGCCGCCCGCTGCGCGCCGAGCTCCGACATCTGCTCTCCCTTCGACGCCATCGACACGGCGCCAATCGGGTAGACGCGCGCGAGGTTCGCTTCGGCGGCCCTGCGCAGGATCAGCCCGGTGATGCCGGGGTGATCGTTCACCGGATCGGTGTTCGGCATGCAGGCCACCGCCGTGAAGCCGCCGGCCACCGCCGCCGCGACCCCCGTGGCGATCGTCTCCTTGTGCTCCTGTCCCGGCTCCCGCAGGTGAACGTGGATGTCGATCAGCCCCGGCGCCACGATCCATCCGGTCTCGAGCGCCAGCACCTCGGCCCCCTCGGCCGGCAGCGACTTGCCGACGCGCGCGATGCGGCCGTCTTCAACCAGCACGTCGAACTCGCCGTCACGCCCGCTCGCGGGGTCGACGACCCTTCCGCCTTTCACCAGCAGCTTCATCGATCACTTCCGAGGGGCTTCGCCCCTCGCACTCCCCGACACGCGCTCTCGCGCGCCGCTTCGCCGGCGCGCTCCGTGCGCGTGGCTCGCTTCGCTCCGCTCGCTCGCGTTGCCCTTCGATCGGCTCTTCGGTCTCGCTTCGCTCCGCTCGCTCGCGTTGTCCTTCGATCGGCTCGCGTTGCCCTTTGATCGCTGGTGCCGACTTTCACATCCACTGAATGCACGTTAGTCCGCCTGTCCCTCTTGTCCGGCGAGCAGATACAGGACGGCCATGCGGACCGCAACGCCGTTGGTGACCTGCTCGAGGATCACCGAGTATGGCCCGTCGGCGACCTCGGAATCGATCTCCACGCCGCGGTTCATCGGGCCGGGGTGCATGATGATGACGTCCGGCTTCGCGCGCCGGACGCGCGCCGGCGTCAGGCCGAACAGCGTGAAGTACTCGCGCGTCGACGGAATGAAGTGGCCGTGCATCCGCTCGTGCTGGATGCGCAGCATCATGACGACGTCGGCGTCGGCGAGGGCTTCGTCGATCGACGTCGTCGCCCGCACGCCGAACCGCGCCAGCTCGGGCGGCATGAGCGTGGACGGCGCGCAGGCCCACACCTGCGCCCCCATTCTGTTGAGCAGATGCACGTTCGATCGCAGCACGCGGCTGTGGAGCAGGTCGCCGACGATCGCGACCTTCAGCCCCTCGAGCCGCTT
>JANOJK010000153.1:0-10694 GCA_031408165.1 Acidobacteriota bacterium
GGAACCGGCACGCGCGGCGCCACATTCCAGATCAACGGCGTCAACAACGACGACTCCTCCGAAAACCAGAACCGGCAGGGGGCCGCGCTCTCGACCATCCAGGAGTTTCAGGTCCTCAAGAGCGCCTATTCGGCGGAGTTCGGACGGGCTGACGGCGCCGTCGTCCTCGTGCAGACCAAGTCCGGCACCAACGCGCTGCACGGCGACGGGTACGTCTACCAGCAAGACAGCGACTTCAATGCGAAGTCGTTCTTCGCTTCCTCGACGCCCAAGCCGGTCCGGCAGCGCAGCGAGTACGGATTCACCATCGGTCTGCCGATCGTCACGAACCGCCTGTTCGCATTCGGGAGCGTCGACCGGACGAAGTCCGACGGCGAGAACAACTACCTTCGCGACCTCATCCTTCCGACCGACGCGACGGGTCCATGGCTCACGCGTGGGAACGACACCCCGCAGAACCGCGCGTGGATTCAATCCGTCCTCGACCGCTTTGCGGGGCTGGCTCCCAACGATCCCCGCAGCAACCGGACGTTCGCGGGCATCGCCGATTTCAACTCTCCCGACGAGGACCATACCGGGCGCCTTGACTGGAACATGGCACGCGGGAACACGCTGACCGGCCGGTACCAATGGACGCGGCAGATCCGCCGGTCCCAGGACGTCATCGTCGGCGAGAACGCGTCCCAGAAAAACCGGCAGCAGAACCTGGGTATCACGTGGACGCGGGTGATGGGCTCGCGCATGGTCGGCGAGGCCCGCTACGGCCTCGGCATCCGATCCACCAACGTCGACATCGCCGACGGCAACGACACGCCGATCATCCGATTCACGGCGTCCCCGGTGGCGACGTCGCAGATCGGGAGCTCGGGCGCGTTCCCGATCCACCGCGACCAGCAGGATCACCAGTTCGTCTACAACCTGACCGCGCAGGCGTTCCGGACGCACTCGTTCAAGGCAGGGGTCGATCTGCGCCGCCAGCAACTCGACGACCTCGCGGACAACAACTCCCGGGGGCTCTGGACGTTCAACGCGAGCTGCGGCGGCGTCACCTATCCTTCGCCGTACGCAGCGTTCTTCGACGGCTGCGTCAGCTCCTTCGCGACGGCGTACGGGCCGCTCTTCCTCGAGAACCGCCAGAACGAGTCGAACGTGTACGCGCAGGACGACTGGCGCGTCCGCGACACGCTGACGCTGAACCTGGGACTTCGTTACGAGTACGTCGACGCGCCCAGCGAGAAGGAGAAGCGGATCGACTACATCTTCGGGGCCGACACGAACAACGTCGAGCGCGGCTCGGCTTCGCGTACTCGCCCAGGTGGGACAAGGGCTTCCTCGGACGGCTGAGCGGCGGATCACAGCGCGTCTCGATCCGTGGCGGATGGGGAATCTACGACGGGCGGATCTTCCAGTCGATTTTCTCGCAGAACGGCGCCAATGTGCGATCCAATCCGCCCAACGCGCTCGCCCGGACGACCACGACGCAGCCCGGTATCCTGAATGTCTCGGATCCGACGCTTGGCTTCGTGTTCGTGCCCGGTCCGCAGCTCACCCGGGTGTCGGTCGTGCTGCCGGATCCCGACCTGGAGATGCCCTCGACGACCAAGTGGAACCTCTCGGTCGATCGCGTGATGCCGTTCAACTCGACGCTGACGATCAGCTATCAGGGGAACCACAACGCCAAGCGACTGCGCTATGCGCAGAACAACCTGCCGTTGTCTCCGCTGTTCGGACCGGTGCTGGTCGTGGACCATCCGAACAATGCGCCGCCGGCGGGGTTCCCGGATCTGCGCGGGAAGACGATTACGCGCATTGCCGCGGACCTGCAGTGCGCCGGCACCGGCACGCTGCCCAACATCCTCGTCACCGCGGCGTGCCCCAATATCGTCCCGATCGCCGACCACGAGATCAGCCTTCGGGTGCCGCGGACCAACGAGCGCCGGCCCAATCCGCTCTACACGACGAACCTGTTCGTCAGCAACGATGCGGAGAGCTGGTATGACGGGCTCGAGATCGAGTGGGCCAAGCGGCTCTCGAGGGGCCTCCAGTTCCAGGCCGCGTACACCTTCAGCAGGTCCGAGGACACGACGTCGGAAGCCACGTTCGTGGGCGCTGGCGACAGCAACCAGAACGGCCCGAACAAGGAGTTCTCCAGGGGCTTGTCGCGGTTCCACACACCGCATCGGTTCACTCTCAACGGGAGCTACCGTCTGCCGTTCTTCGCGAGCCGCACGGATCTGATCGGCCAGGTGCTCGGGGGATGGCAGTTGTCGGGGGTCCTGAGGGTGGCGTCCGGGACGCCGTTCAGCATCGTCGACACCAGCGTCACGCGAGACATCGACTTCGACGGATTCTCGGAGAGCGGCCGCGCGGCGATCGTCGATCCGTCGGTCATCGGCGCGCATGTCGACGATCCGGGCTCGTCGCAGCAGGTGCTGCCGCGGGCGGCGTTCAGAAGCGTCGACTTCACCGATACGATCGACGACATCTCCCCGCGCAACGGGTTCTACACCCCGGGAACCCGCAACGTCGATCTCGCGCTGGCGAAGAGCTTCCGCATGCCGTGGCAGGGACAGAGCTTCTCGGTGCGGATCGAGGCGTTCAACGCGTTCAATACCGTGAAGTTCGGGTTCCCCGTGAACGATATCAACAACCCGAACTTCGGCCGGTTACTCAGCGCCGCGACGTCGTACAGCCCAAGGGTGGTGCAACTGGTGCTCCGATACCGGTACTGAGTCAGTATTGGGGCGATGCACGTTCTGGGAATCGACGCAGGCGGCACGAAGACGGTCGGTCAGCTCGCCAACGCCGATGGGGAGGTCCTGGCGGAAGCCCGCAGGGGCGGGGCGAACCTTCAGGCCGCGGGGGAGCTCGAGGTCGAGAAGGTCCTCCACGAAGTCATGGAGGAGGCGATCGGGGATCTCGACGTGCGGCCGGCGGTGATCTGTCTCGGCATCGCCGGCGTCGATCGCCCGGATGACGCCCGGGTGGTGCGCGGCATCATGAAGCGCATCGGCTACAAGGCAAAGGTGCTCGTCGTGAACGACGCGCTCGTGGCGCTCGAGGCCGGTGCGCCCGGCCAGCCCGGGGTGGTCGTCATCGCGGGCACCGGATCGATCGCGTACGGACGCAACGCGCACAACCAGGCTGCGCGCGCCGGCGGCTGGGGCTACGTGCTCGGGGACGAGGGGAGCGGCTACTGGATCGGCCGTGCCGCGCTTCGCGCGGTCCTGCGCGAGTGCGACCGCCGGGGGCCCGCGACGAAGCTCACAGGGCTGCTGCTGCACTACTACGGCATCGCGCGCGCTCAGGACCTGATTCACCAGGTCTATCACGGCACGCTGCGGCCCGGCGCCATCGCGTCGCTCGCGCAGTGCGTGCAGGCGGCGTTCACCGGCGGCGACACCGTGTCCATCGGGATTCTGCGCGGCGCTGCGGACCAGCTCGAGTCCTCCGCGCTGTCGGTCGCGCGCCGTCTGGAACTCGTCGGCTCGGATTTCCCGTTCGTCCTGGCGGGCGGAATCTTCCGCGCCGTCCCGTGGCTGGAGCAGGAGCTGACCCGTCGCCTGCCGCTGGCGGCGACGCGCAGCCGCACCATCCACCTCGACGTCGAGCCAGCCGCCGGGGCGGTGCGCCTCGCGCTTGCCGAAGCCCGCGGCGGCTACCGCGTTCCCGTGTACAAGGCAGATTGATTTGAAGATCACGGTATTCAAAGACGAGCGGACGCTCGCCAGGACCCTCGCGGCGGAAATCGCCGCCACCCTGAAGGAGACGCCCGACACCGTCCTCGGCCTGCCCACGGGACGGACGCCGGTCAGGCTGTACCACGAGCTCGGGACCCTGCACGCGCACACGCAGGCGGATTTTTCGCGCGCGACGACCTTCAACCTGGACGAGTTCCTCGGTATCGGTCCCGACCATCCGGGCAGCTACCGCGCGTTCATGGAGCGGCACCTGTTCTCGCGCGTGAACCTGGCGCCGGAACGGATCCACGTCCTGAACGGCGCGGCGCCCGATCCCGACGCCGAATGCGCGCGCTACGAGCAGTCGATCGCGGACGCCGGGGGGATCGGCCTGCAACTGCTCGGCATCGGGACCAACGGACACATCGGCTTCAACGAGCCGGCGGGGGAGCTCGTGGCGCGCACGCACCGTGTCACTCTCAAGGCGTCCACGCGGCGGAGCAACGCCGCGCTGTTCGGTGGGGACGTCAACGCCGTGCCGGCCGAGGCGCTGTCGATGGGCATGGCAACCATCCTTCGCACGCGCCGGATCGTTCTGCTCGCGACCGGCAAATCCAAGTCGCGCGCGGTCGAGCGGCTGGTCAACGGGAAGATGACGACGAAGATGCCCGCCTCGTTTCTTCAACTGCACCCGGCGGTCGAACTGCTGCTCGACGAAGCGGCGGCGGGACTGTTGGCTGTGACCTGTTGACAGTTCACAGTTTCCCGGCTGCTGCGAACCGTCACCGGCGAAATCAGATCCCGAGCAACTCGCGCAAGCGAGGCTCGATGTCTTCGCCGATCGCTTCGCGCACCGAGTTGTCGGCCTTGCGCAGGCGCGTCATCGCCTGCGGCAGCGTCAGGTGCGCCTTCTCCATCACGATCGCCGCCTTCACGTTCCACTTCGCGCGTTTGAGCAGCGCCTCGGCCGGCACCGGCTCGAGCCCGGTCACGACGCCCAGGATCCGCTTCGCGCGATCCTTCAGCTTCTCGGACCCCGTCCGCACGTCCACCATCAGGTTGCCGTAGGTCTTGCCCCATTTGATCATGGCGACCGTCGTGAGCATGTTGAGCACCATCTTGGTCGCGGTGCCCGCCTTCAGCCGGGTCGAGCCGGCGATGATCTCGGGCCCGACCGACGGCGCGATGATCAGATCGACGAAGTTCTGGAGCTCGGAACCCGGCCAGCAGGTGACGAAGATGATCTTGGCGCCCGCCTTGCGGCCGCGGGTCAGCCCGCCGCGGACAAACGGGGTGATGCCGCTGGCGGACACGCCGATTACCACGTCCCGGCTGGAGAGGCGGAGGCGCCCGATGCTGCGACCCCCTTCCTCATAGTTGTCTTCGACCCCTTCCTTCGCCTGGAAGACCGCCGCCTGCCCGCCGGCCATGATGGCCTGGACGACGCGAGGGGGGGTGCCGAAGGTGGGGGGCATCTCGGCGGCTTCGACCACGCCCAGACGGCCGCTCGTCCCGGCGCCGATGAAGATGACCCGCCCGCCCTTGCGGAGCGACTGGATGATGATTTCCACGCCGTGCGCGATCTTTTCCTTTTCCCTCTGCACCGCGGCAATGACTTTCCGGTCCTCGTTGATCACCAGTTCGATGATGTCGCGGACCGGCGCCTTGTCGATCGCAAGACTTGCGGGATTGATCTGCTCGGTGGGTAGCGACTGCCACTTGGACTGGGTCGGCATCTGACACCGCTAGTATAAACTCAGCCGAGATGGACGCGGAGGTTTCGGTGGAGCACGTGGCCGAGGTGGCCGGCCGGCTCGAGCGGGAGTTGTCCAAGGCGATCGTCGGACAGCAGCGCGTCATCCGCGAGATTCTGATTGCGTTTCTCGCGGGCGGTCACGTCCTGCTGCGGGGCGTGCCGGGGCTCGCGAAAACGCTCCTCATCAAGAAGCTTGCCGAAGCGGTCCACCTGCGGTTCAACCGCATCCAGTTCACGCCCGACCTGATGCCCTCCGACATCCTCGGGGCCGAGGTGATCGAGGAGGACCGCGCGACGGGGAAGCGCACCATCCGCTTCATCAAGGGGCCCATCTTCTCGAACATCATCCTCGCCGACGAGATCAACCGGACGCCGCCCAAGACGCAGGCGGCACTCCTCGAGGCGATGCAGGAATACCAGGTGACGGTGACCGGCGTCCGCCACGATCTCGAGCGTCCGCTGTTCGTGCTCGCCACGCAGAATCCGATCGAGCAGGAAGGGACCTATCCGCTGCCCGAAGCCCAGCTCGATCGCTTCATGTTCAACGTCGTCATCGAGTACCCGTCGGCGGACGAGGAACGGCGGATCCTGTCGATGACGACCGGCACCGCGGATCCCAGGGTGACGGCGGTCGCGAGCGGCGACGAGATCGAGCGCCTGCACACGCTGGTCCGCGACGTCCCGGCGGCCGCGAATACGATCGACTACGCGGCCCGCCTCGTGCGCGCGACGCGTCCGGCGGGCGAGGAAGCGCCGGAGTTCGTGCGCAAGTGGGTGCGATGGGGCGCCGGCCCGCGCGCCGGCCAGGCGCTGCTGCTCGGCGCCAAGGCGCGCGCCCTGCTCGAGGGGCGCACGGTGGTCGCCTTCGAGGACATCGCCGCGGTCGTCCTGCCCGTCCTGCGGCACCGCGTGCTCGTGAATTTCCAGGCCGAAGCGGACGGCATCGACGCGGACGAAATCGTCAGACAGTTACTGATCCATGTCCGGCCTGGGGGCTGAAGGGCCGGGTCCGGGAGGCGAAGTGCTCAGCCTCGATCCCGCCGCGCTGACCGCCATCGGCGACCTCGAACTGGTCTCGAGGCGCGTCGTCGACGGCACGATTGCGGGTCTGCATCGCAGTCCGTTCCACGGCTACAGCGCGGAGTTCAGCCAGTACCGGCATTACCGCCAGGGTGACGATCTCAAGTACGTGGACTGGAAGCTGTTCGCGCGGACCGACCGCCTGTATACCAAGCAGTTTCGCGAGACGACCAATCTCCTCTGCCAGATCGCGCTCGACGCCAGCGGGTCGATGGACTACGCGGGCGCGGCCGGTGTCACCAAGTTCCAGTACGCGCGCCTGCTGGCCGGCGCGTTGGCGCACCTCGTCTCCCGCCAGGGGGACGCGGTGGGGCTCGTCACGTTTGCGGACGCCATCGGGCAGTACCTGCCAAGCCGCGGCGGACCGGCCCACCTGCGGTCGGTGCTCCTGGCATTGACCCGCACTCGTCCGTCCGGCCGGACCGACGGCGCCGCGGCGCTGACGCGCACGATCGATCTGCTGAAGCGGCGCGGTCTGCTCGCCGTCATCTCCGATCTGTATGACGAGGACGCGCTCGTGGAGCGCGCGCTCATGCGGGCCGCGCACTTCGGACACGAGGTCGTGGTCTTTCACGTGCTGACGCGCGACGAAGTGGAACTGCCGTTCCGGGATGACGTGGAGCTCGAGGATCCGGAGACCGGGCGCCTCGTCCTGACCAACGGCGCCGCGGCCGGCCGGCTGTACCGGGAAGCGATCAGCGCCTTCCTCGAGCGGTGGCGCGCGCGGTGCGCGGGCTACGGGATCGACTACGTGCGGCTCTTCACCGATACGCCGCTCGAGACCGGGCTGCGCGCCTACCTCCGGCGCCGGGCGGCGGGAGGCGTGAGCTGATGACATGGCTCGCCCCGGGCGCGTTCGCCGCTCTGGCGCTGCTCGCCGGGCCGGTGATCGTACACCTGCTCGCGCGACAGCACGCCCGGCGACTGATCTTTCCCGCCACGCACTTCGTGCCCGCGACGCAGGCCGCGGCCGTCACGTTGCGCCGCCCCTCCGACATCGGCCTCCTCCTGCTACGCCTCGCGATTGTGGCGGCCGCGATCCTGGCGGCCGCGCAACCGCTGATCCTGACTCCCTGGCGGCTGGCGCGGTGGAACGCGCGGGTGTCGCGCGCGGTGGTGGTGGACAGCAGCCGCAGCGTGCCGGCGCCGGATGTCGCGTCCCGGCTGGCGGACCAGGAGATGGCCAACGCCTTCGCCGCGATGCGTCTGCACACGCCGGACCTGGCGGACGGCGTCGATCGCGCGGTGCGCTGGCTCGAAGCGACGGCGCCGTCGCGCCGCGAGATCGTCGTGATCTCCGATTTTCAGACTGGTGGCTTCGACGACCGGATCATTGCCGCCATCCCGGACCGTGTCGGTCTCAGGCTGCTGCGCGCCGGCGTGCTGGCCGACACGCGACAGGTGACGGCTCCGCCGGTCGAGGGATGGCGCGGTGGCATCTGGCAGCCGTCCGCGACCATCGATGCAGCAGGCACGCGCGCCTCGTGGACGCGCCGCGGCAACGCCCCCGGCATTCCGAGATGGATCTCGGTCGTCTCCGCACTGGCGGATGCGGGGGCTGCGGACAGGGCACTTCGCGCCGCGGTGGCCATCGGTGTGCCGCCGGGTGACGAGAGCCGTCGTGTCCTCGTCAATTTTACCGGCGCCACGGCACGACTCCCTCCGCCCGAGCCGGTCCGGTCGCCGTGGATCGCGTCGGCGGCCCGCGTGCTGCGGCACAGCGATCTTCTGCGCGGTCTCGACCCTCCAACCATCCTGGAGCGCGAGGGCGTGATGGTGGTGGAGACGCCGGTGGCTGCCACCGATCTGGCAGCGCCCGCCATCGTGCGCGCTGTCATCCTGGCGGTCCGTTCCGGGACGATCGTGGATCCCGAAGCGGAAACGTCGGCCGTGCCCGATGCCAGCCTGACGCGGTGGCACCGCGATCCATTACCCGTCACCGGCCCCACGAACGGCGTCGCCGACGAGTCGCAGGCGCGATGGTTGTGGGCGCTCGCGCTCCTGTTGCTGGCCGTGGAGTCATACGTCCGGCGCGGGAGCGTTCGCCGGCAGACGGCGTCCGCGACGGGGGAGGCGCATGCCGACGCCGCTTGACGTCGCGCTCCAGGCGGTGGTGTCCAGAACGTGGCGGCGTCACGCGCTGCGCGCCGTCGCCGCCGGCGCGATCGCCGGCGCCGCGGCGCTCCTCGTCTCACGCGCACTTGGCCTTCCGGCCGCGATCACGATCGGCGCGTGCATCACTGCGCTCGCGGCCGTCGCCGCCGCGGTGCTGACCGGAATTCGGCGGGAGCGTACGCCGGCCGCCGCGGCCCGCGCGTTCGAGCGAACCGAGCCGTCCCTGCGCAACCTCGTCGTGACGGCGCAGGAGATCCAGACCAGGCCGGACGGTTGGGCCCCTTACATGCGCACCCGCGTCCTCGCGGACGCAGGCAGGCGCGCGGCGGCGATCGAGCCGAGGTCGATTGTTCCGCTCGGCCGCGATGCCGCCGTCGCCATCGTCGCGACGGTGCTGCTGGCGATCGCCGCGATCATGCCCGTGCCGGCGCGATCCCTCGAGCGTGCCGTCGCCGGATCGCCCGAGCGCGGGGGCGTAAGCGCCGGGGAGGCGTCCTTCGCCATCGAGATCGTCCCGCCCGATTACACCGGACGGCCGCTGGTCCGGTTGCTGGATCCGGTTTCGCTCGAGGCGCTGGCCGGCAGCCGGGCCGTCATCGCCATCCGCGGCGGTGTCGAGGGGGAGATCCGGCTGAACGGCGCCCTGGTTCCCGTGAGCCGGGAGGGTGTCGCGCGGGCCGTACTGACGAGGAGCGGATACCTGGCGATTGACGCCGGCTCGGTGCATCGGCTGCTGCCGCTGTCGGTCGTACCGGATCGCGCACCCGAGGTGCGCATCACCGCACCCGCGAAAGACCTGCGCGTGGCCACGTCCGCCGTGACGATTCCGATTGCGGCGGAGGCCGCTGACGATCTCGCATTGCGATCGTTCGAGCTGCGCTACACGGTGGTATCGGGAACGGGCGAGCAGTTCTCGTTCACCGAAGGGACGCTGCCGGCGAAACTGGCGCGCGGGTCGGACCGCACCTGGCGGCTGGAGGGGACGCTGTCCCCCGCGGGAATGAAGCTCGAGGCGGGGGACGCGCTCATCTATCGTGCGGTGGCGGCGGATCGCCGGCCCGGGGACGCGGGCCTGGCTTCGTCGGACACCTTCTTCGTGGAGATTGCCGGTCCCGGCGACGTCGCGCTGGCGGGCGTCGAAATGCCACCCGACAAGGAGCGGTACGCGCTCAGCGAGGCGATGATCGTGCTGAAGATCGAGCGGTTGCGGGCGCGTGAGCAGGGGATGCCGCGGCCGGCGCTCGAGGAAGCGGCGGCAACCATCGCGGCGGAGCAGCGCGCCGTGCGCGCCAACTTCGTCTTCCTGCTCGGCGGAGAGATCGAGGACGAGACCGTCGAGGCCGAGACCTCGTCCGAGATCGCCGAAGGGCGGTTTGCGAACCAGGCGCGGCAGGAAATCGTGAAGGCGACCATCCTGATGGCGCGCGTCGAGCACGCGTTGGCCGCCGTGTCGACGAAGGACGCGCTGCCGCTGGCGCGCGAGGCCGTGAAGGCGCTGCAGCGCGCGTTCGGCCACAGCCGCTACCTGCTGCGCGCCTTGCCCTCGCGGGCGCGGATCGATCCCGCGCGGCGCGGGTCGGGCGACCTGACGTCGGCGTCGGACTGGCAGCGCGCGCTCGCGCCCGCGGCCTCCGATCCACAGACAGAGGCCGCGCGGGGAGTACTCGTGGATTTGATCGCCGCCGCCCGCGACATCGACGACCCGTCCGCGCGGGCCGGGGCCGCGGGCCGCCTGTCGCGGCTGGCGGAACGGATCCTGTCGCTCGGGGCGGGGGCGGCCGACCTGCCACCCGTGGCGCGCGAAGTGCTGGCGGCGCGCGACGCGCTGGCGGCAGGGCAGAGCACAATCGCTCGTGAAGCGATCCAGCGCGCCGCCGCGCCGCTGGTTGTCCGGACCCAGCGCGGGCGCATCGAGGGGCGCGCCGTGCCCCGCGATTGGGCGCGACTGGCCGGCGCTGCGGCGATTGCCGCTGGGCGCCGCAGCTCCACAGCGGCGCAACCGGAGCGAAGGCGGCAGGGCGGAGGGTCTCGATGATCCCCCCGGCGCGCGTGGCGCGCTGGAC